>JAKIYJ010000031.1 GCA_022708585.1 Bacteroidota bacterium | reverse complement strand
CTTGTTTATTTGATGGCAACAGGCCGTGCTGAATAGCATTTTCGAGTAATGGTTGAATAAGCATTGGAGGGATATAAACTTCTTCACAGTCAATAGCATCATCTATTGAAATATTATATTCAAAACTATTGCTAAATCTTAATTTTTCAAGTTCAAGGTAAAGAGTCAATGTATCAAGTTCTTCTTTAAGCGGGATTGTGGTTTGCTTCGAGTTTTCAAGTATATTTCTCATAAGTTGAGAAAAACGATTAAGATATTTACGGGCAGATTCATTATTATGTTCCATTATAAATCCCTGAATTGAATTCATTGCATTAAAAATAAAATGAGGGTTCATTTGAGCACGCAGCGCTTTTTGTTCTGCTATAATTAATTTTCTACGTTGATTAAGCCGTAACATAATAGCACCTGAAAAAATCAATAAAATAATAAATCCCGCAACTGCTATCCATATAATCAATCTCATATTTAACTGTTGTTCTCTTTGTTCTGATTTTAACTGCTGGATTAACATATTTCTTTTCAACAATTCTATTTCTTTTTGTTTTTTTTCTGTTTCATAACGAGTTTTAATTTCAGCCATTTGCTTATACGTTTCCTTGCTAAATATACTGTCTTTCAACATCATATATTTTTGCAGGCATAAATATGCCTTATCATACATCTGTAAATTAGAATATATGGTAGATAAAGCATTGTAATTATCTGCAACAAGTTCCCTAAAATTATTATCGGATGCTATTTTCAAACTTTCTTCAAAATAAGGCCTGGCTGACTTGTAATTTTTTAAAGTAAGGTAATTATTCCCAATTGCATATAAATTAACTGTTATTTCATAGCCTGAATTTATTTGTCTGCTAATATTTAAAGCCTGTTTAAAATAATTCCTTGCCTTGTCATATTCACTTTTTTGGGTATATAAAGTGCCAATATTATTGAGTGTACTGGCAATACCTTTAAGATTATTTTCTTTTTTGCGTATTTCAAGAGATTGTTCATATTTATTTAATGCTTCCTCATAAACCCCCATTTTATTGTATAAATTACCAAGATTATTCAAGGTATTGGCTATACCGTCAGAATTGCGATTATATGTTTCAAGTTCCAATGCGGTATTATAAC
Organism: Bacteroidota bacterium; assembly: GCA_022708585.1. GTDB lineage: Bacteria > Bacteroidota > Bacteroidia > Bacteroidales > JAKIYJ01 > JAKIYJ01. Next base: position 9,735 of record JAKIYJ010000031.1, on the reverse strand, counting down.
TATTTAAAGCACTGTTAAAATCTTTCCAGTTTTCATAAATCGCCCCCAGATGGTTCGAGCAAGCTGCAATTCCCTGTTTATTATCGGTCATTTCATAAAGCGAAAGAGCCGTATGATTGTATTTAAATGATTCTCTGTATTTTCCCCATAAAAAGTAAATATTTCCTATATTGGCAAGGGTGCCAGCAATACCATTTGTATCTTTAAGCTGATATTTAATTTTAAGCGATTTATTATAATATTCTATCGCAGTTTTATAGTCACCTGTATTAACTTTTATAACACCAATATTATTTAAAACTCTGGCAAGACCTTCCCTGTCATTGAGCATTTTCTTTATTTCAAGAGCCTTATAATATGCATCAAGAGCTTTGTCGTTTTCACCTTTAATATTATAAACATTACCTATATAATACCATGCTCTTGCTTCTTCCTTTTTATTATTATTTAAAATTGCAGTTTTTAAAGCAGCCTCAGCAAAAACAAGAGCTTTTTCTGGTTCATTAAAAAGTTTTTTCTGGGCTAAATCATTAAATAAAGAAGGATTTGAATTTTTAACAGATATGTTTTTTATATCAAAAGTATCAGCAATACCCACATTTTGTCCACTAATCTCATTCAAATGGGAAATAAAAAATAATATCAATGATATGAAAATAATTTTACACATATTTTTATTAAAAACAGTAAAATATGTAATAACTGTATGCCAATATTTTCCCATCCCGAAAATTTGATGTCAAAGTCTGCAATATAAAGTACTCTCTATGTTACAGTTAAAATAACCTCATCAATATTTTGAGGTTAATATTAATTGATTTTTGAATAATATTTTGAACATAAATAACTCCATTGCTCCTGTGATTCCAAATATAATATTTTTAAAGATTTTGCTTATTTTTTATTTTAAAATTATAGTGTAACGAAAGTGATACAACAGTGTTATATTGTCCCCTGTTGAGTCTATACGTTCCACCTCCTTTATGTTCTCTTACAGGTAATATAGAATTTGATATTCTGAAAACAGCATCTAATTTATTATTAATTATATAATGCAATCCCCCTGTTAATCCTGTATCAGTTTTTTTAAAAGGTACTGATAATGGTAATTCTCCATATTGATATTTTTCTGAATGTGAAAACAAATAAGCTATACAGGGACCAGCATCAAAAGCAAAAAACTTATTTAATTTAAATTTAAAATTTAAATACATTTCAACATAATTAAGTCTTAACAAATAAGATTCATAATCTCCTTTATCGGGGTAGGCATTATCACGGCTGCCTTTTTGAATATAAGACAATTCAAGTTGCAATTTTAATTTTTCATTAATTTTAAGATTAGTAAAAATTCCACCGTTAAAACCAGGCTTGTTAAAGCCCGAAAGGTCATCACCAGAAATTTGACTTGCAACTATACCGGCAAAACAGCCTCCACCAAAATTCTGAGATTTAATATTTAATGAAAATAATAAAAATATACTTAATAATATTATATTTATCGAAATTTTTGTCATCTATATAGTATTATTTTTTAATAAACGTTCCTGTTTTATTATCGTAATTTATAAAATATTTACCTCTCGGCAAATCAGAAACATCGATTTCACTGCCATAACCGTCACGCATAAAATTACCCTTTTCATCGAAAATTTCATATAATGTTTCTCCTGAAAATTTCAATATATCCGATACTTTTGAAGAAAGAATCTGCAATTCTTCATTTTGAGAACGTATTTTAACCACTTTGGAAAAAATATCATTACCTGTTTCACTTGTTCTAACTACTCTAAACTGATTTTCACCATTATGATATCTCACCTTAACACTGTATTCATTTGGTTTTATCGAATCGGCTTCTGTAATGTCTGTAATATTAACCCACTTCCCCCAGCGATATTGCTGTAACTTCATTGGTTCCGGACCTGGATCTCCTGATATAGAAACAATGACAGTTCCATTTCTGTTTACTTTAAAGGATTTAAATGAAAAATTGTTTTGAAGACTTATTGCTTCAGAGTTAACAACCACAGGTTTACACCCTTCCTTATGATAAATAACAACATTTACAGCACTTCCTGAATCAATTCCCATTGATTCAAAATTAATTTCAAAAGCATTTGAATGTATTTCATAATTACCGGGATTTTCATTTATATATACTGAATCTGTACAAAAACTATTGCCAAAAGTTGGATTAATTACAAATAAATTAACTCCATTGTAAACACCTTTTAATATTATATTTTGTGAAAAACCTGTCTGTAAAAACAAAAATAAAAATATTGATAAACAAAAACGATGCATAGTAAAATTTCTTTACTTTATTATAATAAAATACAATATTGGTGGGTTCTAAAAATTGATTTTATATATTTTTTTTAACACAAACTATAACCTGTTTAAATTTATGCTAAAAAAACTTTACAATATTACAATATTTTCCCATATTTTTATATTCATTTAACCAATAAATCAACTAATTAACTAACTAATTAACAGTGAGTTAAATCTTACATAAATTCAACCTCTGAACTTGTTCATATCTAAACAAATTATATGTAAGGTTTATTAGGCCAATTATTCCTGTTGCTCTTACTATACCAACAGATTTAACAACAAGACCATTCATACTTTGTTCCATAAAGCCAAAGACGTGTTCTACTCTTGCTCTTGTTTTTGATTTTATTTTGTTTCTTTCCTTTTGCTTTACAGTAAGAGGTTTTCCTTTATATCCTTTTTCATGTACTTTATTTTTTATTCCATATTTTCTTATAATTTTTTTCTGCTTTCCGCCTGTATAAGCACTATCTGCGTACAATGGTTGCCCTTTGTCGCTTTTATCAAGCAATTCATCTAAAGGCTGAGAATCATGCACCGACGCGTCTGTAACCTTATATTTATCTATAAATTTACTTTTTGAATCTACTTTTGTATGGTTTTTATAACCATAAAATGTTTCTTTGTTTTTCTTTGTCCAACGGGCATCAGTATCTTTATGCTTCTTCTTATTTGGTTGGTCATTCCATAATTCGTTACCTCTACCCTCCTTTATTGCCTTATTTTCTTCCCTTGTATTATGCTGATGTGGTGCTATGGTAAAACTTGCATCTATCATTTTACCTGCATTCATTATCAATCCTTTCGATGTTAAAAATTGTGTGAATTGTTCAAATATTTTTTCTACTAACCCAGATTTTGTCAAATTTTCTCGAAATAACCAAATAGTCTTTTCATCAGGTACCTTATCACCACTTGCAAGCCCTAAAAATTTTTTAAAACTTAATCTGTCAAGTATCTGATACTCTATCTGCGTATCTCCAAGACCATAATACCTTTGAAGTATCATTATTTTAAACATCATTACCACATCATAAGGCTTTGCACCTGCATTGCTCTTTTTGTCTTTGTTTAAAACACCATCTTCCAATGTATTTCTAAACATTTCAAAATCAATTACTGATGATATTTTTTCTAATGGATTACCTATATCTGAAAGTTTCTGACAGGTTTCTTGTTCATCAAACAATCCGTATTTGCCTTGTGATTTGTAATTTATATTTTTCATGATTTTTTTAACAAAAATAGTCACTATTATTTAACATAACACATTTTATATTAAATAGTTATTAACAATTTTGTAATTTTATTAACAATTTCAAAAATAATGTAAGAAAAATAACATTTTTCACTTTTTTGCTGTTTTTTTAATCTAAAAATAATATAAATAATTAATTGTCAATTTGTTAATTTTTAGAAGTCCCCTATTAATAATTTTTTTTATTAAACTACCATCACAGGATATTTACTGTATCAAAAAAAATTGAGAAAGTACACAATTTTTTAACTGTATTCATCTGATGAGATTTTTAGAAATGCCTGATAAAGACTGGCTCAAATCACAAAATAAAATAGAACAATTAACTTTATTATAGGGGGCTTATTTTTTAAAAATAATAAATTTGAAAAATTATCGTCTTGATAATCAATATGCTTGATTTTATTGTAATTTGTTTTTATTTTTATCAGACAATGGTAATTTTGATTAATTTTACACTATCATTGCAAATAAATTTTAGCAACCAAAAATTAATTATATAGGTCTAAATATCACCAAAAACTTAAATGCTTTAAAATATCGAATCAATGAATATGAAAAAATTTACAGATACCATATTTTTTTTATGCTGTATTAGTATTTTTACCATACTTCCTTTTTCAATCAAGGCAGATAATATTAAAACCGTACAAAAAGGAAAGAATGATATTATAATTAATGAAAATACTTATTATAAATTAAGTTTCACAAATATAATTTCTTCATTTAACTATGATGAAATAAAAATAGAAGAAAATACTTATACAAGGCTGTCTATTGAAGGTTATGGTTCAAATTTTATTCAGGGTGAGCCCAAGTTACCTGTATTATATAAATTAATTGAAATTCCTGTAGGAGCCACAATCAATATTAATGTTAATACAAATTATTATACTGATTACGATTTAAAAACTATTGGAATATATAATGTAATATATCCAGTACAGCCACCGGTAATAAAGAGTAATACAGATAAAAATCCATTTATTATCAATAAAGATATTTATTCGAGAGATGCTTTTACCACCGACGAACTTGTAAAAGTTGAATATTTAGGAACTATGAGAGGTAAAAATCTTGGCAGGCTTGCGATTTCTCCATTTCAATACAATCCAGTCAAGGGAATTTTACGTGTGTATCATAAAATAGATGCAAGTATCAACTTTGTTGATGCTGATATTAATAAAACAATAGAACAAAATAAATTAAACTTATCACCTTATTTTAACAATATAAACGAAAAAATATTCAATAAAAAAATATCATTGGGAACCAAAGAAAACATAGTTAAAACACCTGTAAAATACGTAATTGTATCTCCTGTTGCATATCAGGTCACATTGCAACCATTTATTGAGTGGAAAACAAAAAAAGGTTTTATTGTTATAGAAGCCTATACTAATGATCCTCAAGTTGGGAATACAAATGTTTCAATTAAAAATTATCTTAAAAATCTATATAATGCGGGCACTCCCAATGACCCACCTCCGAGTTTTGTATTACTGGTAGGGGATATTGATCAAATACCATCTTTTAATGGCTCTACTGACAGTCATGTTACTGATTTACCTTATTGCGAATATACCAATGATTTTTTGCCTGAAGTTTATTATGGCAGATTTTCCTGTACAGGGGTCAGTGATTTGCAGCCTCAAATTGATAAAACTTTGGAATATGAACAATATCTTATGCCCGACGACAGTTTCTTGAATGAAGTTGTTATGGTAGCAGGTTATGATCCTTCAATGGCACCTACTTATGGCAATGGACAGGTTAATTATGGCACATCAACTTATTTTAATTCTTCAAATGGTATTAACTCACATACATATCTTTATCCTGTTTCTTCAAATTCAGCTTCACAAATAATTCAAAATGTAAGCGATGGTTGTGCATTTGCCAATTATACTGCTCATGGAAGTTCAAACGGATGGGCTAACCCTTCTTTTACCATTTCAAATATAGCATCACTTCAAAACGCCCATAAATACCCGTTAATGATTGGTAATGCCTGTGTTACAAATAAATTCGATGATGCGGTATGTTTTGGTGAAGCACTTCTAAGAGCATCAGATAAGGGCGCATTGGGCTATATAGGAGCTTCTAATAATACATACTGGGATGAAGATTTTTATTGGAGTGTGGGCGCTAAAACTATTGATTCTAACCCTGTTTATGATGCAAATGCATTAGGATCTTATGACCGACTTTTTCATACTCACGGCGAAGCCTTTGAAGAATGGTATGTAACACAGGGAGAGATAATTTTTGCAGGTAATTTAGCTGTTATGGAACTTTCTTCAAATTATGATTATTACTGGGAAATATATAATTTAATGGGAGACCCTTCATTAATGGTTTATTTCTCTGTTCCACCTCAATTGAATTGTAATTATAATCAGTTAATTGTTTTAGGATCTACCACATTTACCGTTAATACAGAACCTTATGCTTATGTCGCAATTAGTATGAATGGCATTTTGCACGGCGCCGCCCTGGCAGATGCAACAGGCATAGCAAATATTACTATAACTCCTTTTACAACAGATGGCATAGTCGATATAATTGCTACCAAACAAAATAGAAAACCTTTCTTCGGAACAGTACCTGCTGCTTCACCCACCGGTCCATATATGGTTCTGAATACTAAATCTGTTAATGATGCTTCAGGCAACAATAATTCAATACCCGAAGCAAATGAAAATATCTTGTTATCAGTTGTATTGAATAACCTTGGTATCTCCACTGCATATAACGTAATTGCTACTTTGAATTCAAATAACCCATATATTACAATTACTGATAACATTGAACCTTTTGGCAATATAGATGCAAATACTACTGTAACTGCTACTGATGCTTTCGCTTTTACTGTAGCAGGCAATATACCAGATAAAAATATTATCGATTTTGATTTAACAATAACCGATGCCAGCAGCAATGTGTGGAATTCAACTTTCAGTTTGACTGCCCATGCTCCTGTATTGGATGCCGATATTATGATTATTGATGATTATTTATATGGAAATAATAATAAACGACTGGATCCTGGCGAAACTGTTAATATTATGATAAAAACTTTTAACAAGGGGCTGGGCGATGCAGAAACTACCACTGCAACTTTAAATTCTACAAATCCACATATAACAATTAACAATGGAAATTTTAATATTGGTACTATCCTGTCAGGAGATTACTCCTATGCAGTATTTAATATTAGTGTTTCATCCAATGCAGTGGCTGGCGATATGGTTGATTTTGTTTATTCCGCCATTTCAGGACAATACAGTGTCAGCAAAAATTATTCTACCATAATAGGAATTGTTACAGAAGACTGGGAAAGTGGAAACTTTAACAAATTCAACTGGGTAGCATCGGGCGACGTCCCCTGGTTTATTAATTCAACATCTGCTTACGAAGGAACTTATTGCGTTCAATCTGGCTCTATTAATCATCAACAATCATCCATATTGTCTATCACTGCAACAGTTACTTCCGATGATTCTATTTCTTTTTACATGAAAGTATCTTCCGAAACTAATTATGACTTCCTGAAATTTTATATTGATAATGTTTGTATTAAATCCTGGTCTGGAATTTTAAACTGGCAAAGAGTTGCATTCCCTGTTACAGTCGGACAGCACAAATTTAAATGGGAATATGCAAAAGATTATTCAATGTCTGCGGGAGATGACTGTGCGTGGGTAGATTTTATTCAGTTCCCGCCATGTATCATAACTACTGTTTCAAATATTCCTGAATTATCACACTGCGATATTAATTTATTCCCAAATCCTGCTAAAAATTCGGCTTCTATTCAATTTAATCTTAATGAATATAATAATGTCAATATTTTTATTTGTAACAGTTCTGGCAAAATTGTAATGCCTATATTCCATTCAACTAGATTATCACCGGGCAACCATACCTGTGAACTTGATTTAACATCTTTTAAAAGCGGAATTTATTATCTGATATTTATTACTGATAATGAAAAAATTACAAAAAAAATTTCAATCATCAAATAAAATCTTAATCTCTAATTACGTATGTTAAAAAAATATTTTTTAATTACATTTATTTTATCATTTTTTCTGCCTTTATATATATTATTTTCTCAAAAATGGATAAATATTAGCAGTAATGTACCACAAAAAATAGAAATTAATCTACTAAATTCAAATATTAACTCATCTACTTTTGAAATTTCAATAAAAGGTTTTTATCTCAATACGATAAAAAATAATAATAATGAATATACTATTTCGGTTGAAGGTACAACACCCATTCTTTCAGCAAAAGATCCTGATTTGCCAAAAGTCTCTGTCCCTCTTATTATACCTGACATAGATGAAATGCAGGTTGAAGTTATCTCAAATTCTTACATTGATTACTATGATATAAACATTGCACCTTCAAAAGGAAACCTGTTAAGAACCATAAATCCTGATGATATTCCTTATGTTTACGGGGATTCATATTCAATAAATCAATTTTTTCCTGAAAATCTTGTTGCACTTGAACAACCTTATATTTTACGTGATTTTAGAGCACAAACAGTAAAAATTTATCCTTTTCAATATAATCCTGTAACAAATACATTAAGAGTTTATTATAAAATTAAAATATCTCTTAAAAGTAAAAGCAAAAATGGAGAAAACAAATTTATTAGAACTAAATCAAATAACACAATTGACGCAGATTTTGATAAAATATATGCCCGTAACTTCATTAATTACAATACCAGTAAGTATACTCCCCTGTCTGAACAAGGAAATATGCTCATTATTTGCTATGACAATTTTATACCGGCAATGCAAGATTTTGTTAAATGGAAGAATTTAATTGGAATTCCAACCGAATTGGTTGCTAAAAGTGCTATTGGAAACACTGCCACTTCTATTAAAAATTATGTGGCTAATTATTATAATACAAAAGGGTTAACCTATTTACTTCTTGTAGGTGATGCCGCACAGATACCAACTAATAGTCTAAGCAGTGGTAATTCGGATAATGCTTATGGATATATAACAGGAAATGATAGATATCAGGAAATTTTTGTAGGCCGATTCTCTGCTGAAAGTCTTGCAAATGTTACTACTATGGTTAATCGTACAGTCAAATATGAGAAAAATCCCAATACTACTCCAGGATTATACAATAAAGTAATGGGAATAGCTTCTGAACAAGGCCCAGGTGATGATAATGAATATGATTATCAACATATAAGGAATATGTTAAATCAAATGCTTAATTATACCTATACACAAAAACTTGAATTGTTTGATGGTTCACAGGGAGAAAGTGATGCTTCGGGAGACCCTACCGCCAGTATGGTTTCCAGTGGCTTAAATTCAGGTGTGGGTTGCATACTTTATACTGGTCATGGCTCTCAGACATCTTTTGTTACTTCTGGCTTCTCAAATACGGATATAAACAACCTGAATAATATCGATAAACTGCCATTTATATGGTCTGTTGCTTGTGTTAATGGCGATTTTGTTTCTACTACCTGTTTCGCTGAGACATGGCTTAGAGCAGGTTCTGGAACCAATAATCCCAAAGGAGCAATAGCCACCTTAATGTCTACTATTAACCAAAGCTGGAATCCTCCTATGTGTGGACAGGATGAAATGGTTGATATTCTTACTGAAACTTATCCGACAAACATTAAAAGAACTTATGGCGGTATATCTGTTAATGGATTGTTTAAAATGAATGATGAATATGGTTCACAAGGTTATGAGATGACAGATACGTGGACAATATTCGGAGATCCTTCTTTGATGGTTAGAACAGATGATCCTGCAACAATGAATGTTAGTCATATATCTTCTTTAATTATTGGTGCTACTTCACTGCAAATTAATTGTAATGTTGATAATGCTTATGTAAGCCTGACAATTAATAATAATATTATTGGAACTGCTTATGTTTCAGGAGGTATCGCCAATGTGACATTCCCTGCTCTTACTACTACCGATTCCATTCATATTGCAGTTACAGCTTTTAATTACATTCCTTATATTGGCGGTATTTCTGTGATTTCATCTACAGCCCCTTATGTTAACTATAAAACTCATACAATAAACGATATAAATGGCAATAATAACTCCAAAGCTGATTATAATGAAAGC
>JAKIYJ010000030.1 GCA_022708585.1 Bacteroidota bacterium | reverse complement strand
CCGCCATCAACTGTATAAGCAAAATTAGCCGCAAATTTTTCAACATTAAAATAATCTACTCCCCTGCCAATTTCTTCATCAGGAGTAAAAGCAATTCTTATTTTGCCATGTTTTATATCAGGATTCTGTATAAGATACTCCATCGCTGTGATTATTTCAGCAATACCTGCCTTATCATCAGCTCCAAGCAAAGTAGTACCATCTGTAACAATTAGTGTTTGCCCCTTATATTCATTAAGTTCAGGAAATTCAAAAGGCGATAATATCAAATTTAAATCTTTATTAAGTAAAATATCAGATCCATCATAATTTTCAATTATTCTGGGCTTAATGTTCGCACCTGACATATCAGGACTTGTATCAATATGGGCAATAAAACCAATAACAGGAGTTTCCTTGTTGTTGTTAGCAGGCAGAGTTGCCATTATGTAACCCTTGTCATCAATTTCTACATCAGACATCCCTATTTGCCTGAGTTCCTCATATAAAAGATTTGCAAGATCAAAATGTTTGAGAGAACTTGGAAAAGTGTTTGAGTTTTCATCAGATTGAGTATCAATCTTAACATATTTCAAAAAACGTTGAAGAATTTTATCTTTCATCGTGTGCCTGTATTTAATGTTATTTTATTACACAAAGTAATAATAAAAAAGATTTACCCTGTTAAATAATTTCAAATTTTATTAAAAATTTGAAATTACGATTTGGATCCACAAATATTATCATCAAACATAACAATTATTTATTCAAATCGTATTTAACAGGGTTTACCCTGTTAAATAATTTCAAATTTTATTAAAAATTTGAAATTACGATTTGGATACACAATATTATCATTAAACCCAAATCCGTCAATAAAAACTAATTCTGCTTTAGAAGCCTTAATAATGCTACTGTCCATGAAGTTTAATATGTAAGAAAAAATGTTTTCTTAACTATAAAAAACGAACATTTTTATCGTTGTAATCAATTTAGTTTATGTATTTTATATGTGAATTTTTCTAATGACGGTCATTAGAAAAATTTCTATCAACGGATTTGGGTTAAACATAACAATTATTTGTTCAAATCGTATTTAACAGGGTTTACCCTGTTAAATAATTTCAAATTTTCAGGAAAATTTGAAATTACGATTTGGATTCACAAATATTATCATCAAACATAACAATTATTTGTTCAAATCGTATTTAACAGGGTTTACCCTGTTAAATAATTTCAAATTTTTCTATAAAATTGTTGTAATTATGCATAATACATAAAGTTCATAAAGTTATTGGTGTTATGAAAATAGAGAGGTTTGAGAATATCATTTCCACAGCGGTGATTTTTCTTTTCGCCTCGTCATTTTCTTTGTATATTAGATAAAGAAAAGTGCATAATTTTTTTTGATAAAATAATCAATTTAGTAGATAAATTAATTAAAAATATAGATAAAATTAATTAGAATAAAATTTATCAACTTTTCGGAATGGGCTCAATATTTAATTAAAATAATTAAATATCTTTGCAAAATAAACAATTAAAAAATACTTGAAATGAAAAAAATTGTATTAATAACAATAATTATGTGTTTTGCAACTCTTGTATTAAGAAGTCAGGAAAATAATGCAATAAAATCTCCACAGACAGACGTAAAAAAAGGACTGCAAGGCGATAGAACAATGTGGGGTATATATACAGATTTATGGCAGGATGCTCCCGATTCTATTGATATAAAACCTGTTAATCAGGGTTTTAGTTTTCATTGTATGTACGACTATGTCATTAAGGGAAAATTTAGTGTTGCAATCGGATTGGGTATAGCAAGTCATAATTTGTATTCAGGTTCATGGCTTAAATATGAAAGGGATTCGTTAAATAATTTAACAGGAAGATATGCTTTTTATAAAATTCCAGATTCAATAAATTTTAAAAACAATAAATTTAATATAAATTATCTTGAAATACCTGTTGAATTGAGATTTAGAGGAAATGGATCTGATGGATTTAAATTAGCTCTTGGTTTTAAAGCAGGCTTGACTATGTCGAACCATACCAAATATAAAGGAGATAACTATGTTTATAAAGATGGTACCAGCATTAAAGAAAAATATTACAATAATAAACACGTGCTTGATTACCGTTATGGAGTTACTGCAAGAATTGGCTATAAATGGATTAATCTTAATGTTTTTTATTCTTTAACAAATTTGTTTGAAGACAATAAGGGTCCCAAAATGTATCCTGTTTCTATTGGCTTGATGATTACCCCCATTTAAAGCCTTAATGCTTATGCAATTATTACGATATTTATGCATATTGCCTTTATTTTGTTTAATATTTACAAATATAGATTCTGCTAATGCCGGCATTAAAACTTATGATGACGGGGAAAAATGGGCTGAAGTTGACTCATTAATTAATAAAGGACTGTTTAAATCGGCTCTTAATATTGTAAATAGTATTTATGAAGATGCTAAAATTAATAATAACTCTGCCAGTCAGGTTAAATCTGTAATTTATAAAATAGGTTTAAAATCTTATTTTGAAGAAGATTTTTTTGAAAAATCTATTGAAGAACTCAATAATGAAATAACAACTTCAACTTTTCCTGTTACACCTGTTCTCCATTCCATACTGGCCGAAATTTACTGGAGATATTATCAAAATAACAGGTTCTTGTTCCTGAATAGAAGTGAAACTCTTGACTTTGAACAAAACGATATTAAAACATGGGATTTGAAAAAAATAGTTGAGAAAATTATTTTTCATTATCTGCAATCCCTCATTAATCCTGATGATTTAAAACAAATTAATATACAGATATACGATCCTGTTATTATAAAAGACAGTACAGCACGACAATTCAGGCCTACTCTATATGATTTCCTTGCTCACAGAGCAATTGATTTTTTTATCAATACTGAACCAGACTTGATAAAGCCTGCTTATAAATTTGAACTGGATAATGAAGATTATTTCCTGACTCCCGATAAATTTATCAAACTTTCTTTAAATACCACTGACACCTTATCCTTTAAATTCTACGCTCTCTCTCTCTTACAATATATGGAAAAATTTCATATTAATGATGAAAACCCGGCAGCATTGATTGACCTGAGCCTTAAACGTATAAAATTTGTTAAAAATAACAGTACACTTGACACAAAAGACAGTTTGTTTCTTGAAAATCTAAAAGCACTTGAAAAAAAATATTTTGATAATCAATATTCTACTCTGATTTCTTATGAAATAGCCGCTGAATATTTTAGAACAGGCAAATTGTATAATCCATTGGTATCGGATGATTATAAATACGATATTAAAAAATCTTATGAAAAATGTCAGCAATCTGTTAAACGCTTCCCTGCATCGGATGGAGCAAAAAATTGCAAAGCATTAATTGAAACTATTGAACAAAAATCATTAAATCTTAAAACCGAAGCCGTTGAAACACCAGATAAGGCATTTAGATCTCTTGTCGATTTCAAAAATGTTGATAATATTTTTATAAAAATAATAAAAATTGAGGCTGATGAGGATTTAAAACTAAAAGAAAAATATTCCAGCACAGATTTAATTAAGCAGTATCTTAAATTAAATGCAGTTAAGGAATACAATGTTAAACTGCCCGAAGATGATGATATGCAGGCTCACTCGGTTGAAATTGTAATGCCTGCACTGCCTCTGGGTTATTATGTGATTCTTGCAAGCTCTTCGCCTTATTTTTCAAATGATAACTCACCAGTACTCTATAGTAATATACAAATTTCAAATATAAGTTATATCTCCCGCCTCCTGAAAAATTACTCTTATGATATTTTTGTCCTTGACCGTACAAGCGGTAAACCTATAAAAGGATTAAAAGTAGAGACATTTTATCACAATTACAATTATTCATCAAGAACTTACGAAATTAAAAAATGGAAAACTTTTACAAGCGATAAAAACGGATACGTATTTATACCAGCAATTGATACTGATAACAAATCATCACGTTATCTTTATGCTGAATTCAAAAAAGGTAATGATTTTCTTAAATCAGAAAGTTATTTTTATCAATATTATAATACAAAAGACGAATATGATAAAAAATACAATAAAACATTCTTTTTTACCGATAGAGCTATTTATCGTCCAGGACAAACCATATACTTTAAGGGTATATTACTTGAAAAAGAGGGCGATAAATACAATATAAGACCAAATGCTAAAACACGTGTTGCTTTATATGATGTAAACTATCAAGAGGTTTCATTTATTGAACTCACTTCTAATGAATTTGGAACCGTTTCGGGCACTTTTATAGCACCACAGGGCGGATTAAACGGGCAAATGTATATTACAGATACTTATGGCTATAAATACTTTAATGTAGAAGAATATAAACGTCCTGGATTTGAAGTTGACTTTAACCCTGTTAAAGGAAGTTATAAACTTGGAGAAGAAGTTACTGTTACAGCCAGGGCAATTGCCTATGCAGGCAGCAACATTGATGGCGCAAAAGTAAAATACAGAGTTGTGCGAACTGCCCGCTTCCCTTATTGGAACTATTGGTGGAGAGGTGGTTATCCATCTTCTCCTTCAATGGAAATAATTAATGGAACTACTCTTACCAACGAAAAGGGAGAATTAGAAATTAAATTTAATGCTATACCCGATAAAAATATTCCCAGAAAATTTTTGCCCGTATTCAATTATTCAGTCTCTGTTGATGTAACAGATATTAATGGCGAAACAAGATCATCTCAAAAAACAATTTCAGCTGGCTATACCGCTCTGTACCTCAATGTTCAAATGCCTGAAAAAATTCAAAAAATAGAAAAAAATTCTTTCAACATAATTACTGTTAATCATAATGGAGAAAAAGAACCCGCAAAGGGTACAATTACAATATATAAATTGAAACAACCTGAAAAGACTTTCAGACAAAGACTATGGACAATACCTGACAAATATGTACTTTCACGCGATGAATTTTATAAACTTTTCCCTCTCGATTTATATGATGATGAAGACAATAAATATAAATGGGAAAAAGAAGAACAATTGTTAACAATAGATTTCGATACACAAAAAGACAGCATTCTGGATGCAACAGTATTTAAAAATTGGAATGATGGTCAATACCTTCTTGAAATTAAGGCAAAAGATGCCTTTGGCGAAACAGTTGAAAATAAACATTATTTCTGCCTTTATTCCCCAAAAAGCAAAACAATCCCCGAACAAACTGTAAACTGGTTTACCATTCTCAACAATAAAGGAGAACCTGGCGAAAAGGCTTCTTTCATTATTGGTACAAAAGAAAATGATGTTAATGTTATTTATGAAATTGAAACACAAAATAAAATCTCTTCCAGAGAATTTCTTACTTTAAATAATGAACAAAAATTTATTGAAATACCAATAAAAGAAGAATATCGTGGAAATGTAACTGTTAATCTTGTTTTTATAAAAAATAGTCGAGATTATTATAATTCTTTTATAATATATGTACCATATACAAATAAAGAACTTGATATACAATTTGAGACATTTAGAAATAAACTATTGCCTGGACAAGACGAAGAATGGAAAATACATATTAAAGATAAAAAAGGTGAAAAAGTAACAGCCGAAATGCTCGCTTCTATGTACGATGCTTCACTTGATGCTTTCGCAACTAACTACTGGAATTTTGATATTATGAATTATTTTTATGGAAAATCACCATGGGAAATAAATACTATCTCATCAAAAAATTCTGATATTGTTTATCTGTTTACTCCAAAATATCATTATTTATATTATAACTACGATAAACTTAACTGGTTCAATTTTAACCAATTTAACTCATACAGATATTATTATAATAGCAAAAGAGAAATATATAATATGCCTTCTGAAGAGAGAACACTTATGACAGCCGAAAGCAAAGGTTTTGCTCAAACTGGAACGGATATCTCATCAAAAGATATGAAAAATCTGGAACAAACTTCTTTTATTGATGATTCTGTTGAAAATTTTACTGATAAATTTAATGTCGATGCAGATAAAAATAATACAAACAAAACAGTAGATTTTTCAGATGTACAGTTAAGAAGTAATTTTAATGAAACAGCTTTCTTTTTACCTCAACTTGAAACTGATGAAAATGGAGATATTATAATTAAATTTAAAGTTCCAGAAGCACTTACCCGATGGAAAATGATGGGATTGGCACATAGCAAGGATCTTAAATATGGAATGATACAAAAAGAACTTGTTACTCAAAAAGATTTAATGATTTTTACAAATTCACCTCGTTTTTTTAGAGAATTTGATAAAATAAGTTTTAACATCAAAATATCCAATATTTCTGACAAAAACCTTGAAGGTGAAGTGCGTCTTGAATTTTTTGATGCTTTAAATATGAAATCTGTTGATGAACTTTTGCAGAATAAAAAGAACATTCAAAAATTTACTGTTAAAAAAGGACAAAGCACTTCATTGAACTGGGATATTTTTATTCCTGAAAATATTGATGCCATTACATATAGAGTGGTTGCAAAGGCTGATAATTATAGTGACGGAGAAGAAATGACAATACCTGTACTTACCAATCGTACTCTTGTTACTGAATCATTACCTCTCCCTGTTAATGGAAAACAAAGCAAAAAATTTTCATTTATCAAACTGTTAGAATCCGAAAAATCTTTGACATTAAGAAATCATAAGTTAACTCTTGAATACACTTCAAATCCCGGCTGGTATGCCGTGCAGGCATTACCATATTTAATGGAATATCCTTATGAATGTTCTGAACAGATTTTCAACCGATATTATGCTAATAGTATTGCTACATACCTTGTCAATTCAAATCCAAAAATTAAAAATGTTTTCAACAGCTGGAAAAATCTTACTCCTGATGCTCTTTTATCTAATTTGGAGAAAAATCAGGAACTTAAAACTTTAATATTAGAAGAAACACCATGGGTGCTTGATGCTAAAAATGAAACAGAACGTAAACAAAGAATATCTTTACTTTTTGATTTGACACGTATGAGTGATGAACTTCAAAAAGCAGAACGAATGCTGATTAAAAAACAATCTTCAAATGGAGGCTGGCCATGGTTCGATGGTATGCCCGAAAACAGATATATCACACAATATATAATTACAGGGTTTGGACATCTTATACATCTTGGCATTGTAAATATTAAAGAAAATAAAAATTTATGGCAGATGCTGGAAAAAAGTGTAAAATATCTTGATGTTAGAATTAAAGAAGATTATGATTATATAAAAAAATATTATCCTGAATCCATAGATGAAAACCATTTATCTTATGACCAAATACAATATTTATATGCCAGAAGTTATTTTATTAATGACTTTAAAATGAATAAAAACATACAGGAGGCTTATGATTATTTTATTAAACAGGCTAAAAAATACTGGTCGGCAAACAATATCTATATGCAGGGAATGATAAGCCTTGCCTTATACAGAGGAGATAACAGTGTTACTGCAAAAGAAATTATACGTTCATTGAAAGAAAGAGCTTTACATTCTGAAGAATTGGGAATGTACTGGCATGATGTTTCCTCTTCATATTATTGGTATCAGGCTCCTGTTGAAACACAATCGCTTTTAATTGAAACTTTTGATGAGGTTGCAAATGATGCTGAATCTGTTGAAGAAATGAAAATATGGTTGCTGAAACAGAAACAAACACAGGATTGGAAAACAACGAAGGCAACTGCTGAAGCTTGTTATGCACTATTATTAAAAGGTACTGATATTTTGTCAGGCAGTGAACAAGTTCAAATCAGTCTTGGAAATAAAGCAGTAGACCTTGACAATATGATGGAAAATGTAAAAGTTGAAGCTGGTACAGGCTATTTTAAAACTTCCTGGTCAGGCAGTGATATAAAACCTGAAATGGGCAATATAACAATAAATAAGAAAAATGAAGGTGTTGCCTGGGGGGCATTATATTGGCAATATTTTGAACAACTTGATAAAATTACCTCTGCTGAAACACCTTTAAAAATTGATAAAAAACTGTTCAGACAAATTAATTCAGCCACGGGACCTAAAATTGAACCGGTAACTGAAAAAACTTTGCTTAAAATTGGTGATAAAATCACAGTACGTATTGAAATACGAGTTGACCGCGATATGGAATATGTGCAGATGAAAGATATGAGGGCTTCGGGATTTGAACCTGTAAATGTTATATCTGGATATAAATACAAAAACGGATTGGGTTATTATGAAAGCACTCGCGATGCCGCTACAAATTTTTTCTTTACAGAACTTCGTAAAGGGACCTATGTGTTTGAATATCCTTTAATTGTATCACATAAAGGGAACTTTTCAAATGGCATTACTACAATACAATGTATGTATGCACCTGAATTCTCTTCGCATTCCGAAGGAACCAGAGTAACAGTAGCAGAATAAATAATTTTTTTATTATCTTTGTGATATAAATTATAACAATGCAAAAATTTATGCGCTTCCTGGTCAGGAAAGTGCCAAGAAAATACCTCATTCGTTTTAGCACATTATTCAGTAAAATAATAAGTGTATTTTATTATGGCAAAAAATATCATTGCCCTGTTTGTGAAGGCAATTTTAGAAAATTTCTCCCTTATGGAAACAAAGGCAGCAATAATCGCTTATGCCCCAAATGCCTTTCACTTGAACGGCATCGTTTAATCTGGCTTTATCTTAAAAACAAAACAGATTTCTTTACCTCGCCATATAAAGTACTCCATATTGCCCCAGAACAAACTTTTTATTATAGATTTAAAAAATTACGAAATCTGGAATATGTTACTGCTGATCTTGAATCTCCACTGGCAAAAGTAAAAATGGATATTAGAAATATGCCCTTTGAAAATGATTATTTCGATATTGTTTTATGCAATCATGTTTTAGAACATATAGATAATGAAAAACTTGCCTTAAAGGAGATTTATCGCGTACTTAAAAAAGGAGGCTGGGCTATTTTACAGGTGCCTATTGATATGTCAAGAGAAAAAACTTTCGAAAATCCTGATATTACCGATCCCGCTGAAAGAGAAAAAACTTTCGGTCAATATGACCATGTGAGAATTCACGGTAGAGACTATCCCGATAGACTTTCTAACAGTGGTTTTAAAGTTACTGCCGAAGACTATATTAAAACACTTGACCCTGATATTGTTAAACATTATCGTTTGCCTCCTGATGAAATAATTTATATTGCAAGAAAAGAAAGTGATTAAAAAAACCTTGATTTTTGTGAATTAAATAAAAAAAATAATCATAAACTTTAAACTTTGAATCCCTTCTAAAAATCTATTTTTACATTAAAATATTTTCATCAAAAATAAATTAATCAATAACATAGATAAATTAATCTAAAATATAGATAAATTTAATTATAATAAAATTTATCAACTTTTCGGAGTAGACTCAACTTTAATTACTACTTTTGCATATATTTAAATTACAGGAGTTTTGTAGACAATAATGGAAGTCAGACATCGTACACGTAAATTATATACTGATTTTAATGCTTATATAAGACGCAACAGAAAAAGATTCCTTATTAAACAGGATCCTAAAGTTATTTGGCTGACTGGTTTATCAGGAGCAGGCAAAACTACTATTGCTGAAGCTCTTGAAAAGGAAATTCTGCGTAAAGGTTATTTTACAAAATCTTTTGATGGAGACATAATGCGTGAAGGTATCAACAAGGATCTCGGCTATTCATTAGAAGATCGTAAGGAGAATATAAGACGTACTGCTGAAATTGCAAAAATATTTATGGAATATGGCAGTATAGTTATATGCAGTTTTATTACCCCTACCGAAGAAATAAGAAAAATTGCCAGAAATATCATTGGACGAAATAATTTTATTGAAATATATGTTAATGCTCCATTAGAAGTTTGTGAAAAAAGAGATCCAAAAGGACTTTACAAAAAAGCAAGAAATGGATTGTTAAAAGATTTTACAGGTTTGGATTCTGAATTTGAACCACCTGTTCAACCTGATATAGAACTTAGAACCGACCTCTGGCCAGTTAAAAAATGTGTTAAATATATGATGATTTATATACTTCCACAAATAAAATTCAGAAAAAAAGGATGGTTTAGAATAAAATAATTTTATTGAGATACCTTTATTATTTTTATATGTTTGTTGAATACTAATTTAAGATTTATTTAAAATGGTTATATATCATTTATCACATCTTCAGGAGTTAGAGGCAGAATCTATTTTTGTGGTAAGAGAAGTAGCAGCCCAGTTTGAAAGACCTGCCTTGTTGTTTTCAGGTGGTAAGGATTCAATAGTTATGGTACATATAGCTCGTAAGGCATTCTGGCCTGCTAAAATACCTTTCCCTCTCATTCATATAGATACAGGGCATAATTTTCAGGAAACTCTCGATTATCGTGATAAATTAGTTGAAAATATTGGGGTAAATCTTATCATAGGTTATGTACAGGATTCTATTGACCAAGGTAAGGTAACCGAAGAGACAGGTATTTCAGCAAGTCGAAATAAATTACAAACTGTTACACTTCTGGATACTATCAGTAAATATAAAATTGATGCAGCTCTTGGAGGTGCCCGAAGAGATGAAGAAAAAGCAAGAGCTAAAGAGCGTTTTTTCTCTCATAGAGATGAGTTTGGACAATGGGATCCTAAAAATCAAAGACCTGAAGTGTGGAATCTTTTTAATGGCAGAAAAAAAGAAGGTGAACATTTTAGAGTGTTCCCTCTAAGTAATTGGACAGAACTGGATGTATGGCAATATATTTTACAGGAAAAAATTTCTTTGCCTTCACTTTATTTTGCCCACAACAGAGAATGTTTTATACGCGATGGTGTGATTCTGGCAAAATCTAAATACATTGCAATGAAAGAAGATGAAAAAAGTGAAATAATGCACATAAGATTTCGCACTGTTGGAGATATGACATGTACAGGAGCTGTTTTATCAAATGCTTCTTCGGTAGAAGATATTATTGCCGAAGTGGCTGCTTCAAGAATTACTGAAAGAAATAGCCGCTCAGATGATAAAAGATCCGATGCCGCTATGGAAGATAGAAAA
>JAKIYJ010000029.1 GCA_022708585.1 Bacteroidota bacterium | reverse complement strand
AGGTATTCTCTTAATCTGTTTTCAAGTTCAATAACTTTATTTTTATAAATATTTGTTGAACCTGTAATATTTGTTATTTCTTTCATAAGTTCAATAACTTTTTTCTTTTCAGCAGTAAAAAGGCTGTCTAAACCAGCATATTCATTACTTAATTCATCATATTCTATTTCAAGAGTTTTAAGTTTAATAATCATTTTTTCCTTATCCGAAATAGAGGTCTCTTTTGATAATACTTCTTTTTTAATTGTTTTATTAGAAATATCAAGTTGAATAAAGAGATAAATACAAATAACAAATAATATAACTGAAAGAATAATAAAAAATCTCAGTAGATTTAATGAAGGAATTTTCTTGTTTGTTTTTATTTCTGGATTGTTCATATATAAATTAAAGTTATTCAATTGTAAAAGAAGTTTGACCTATTTCATAATCATCAACAAAGACGCTAATATGATAAGTTCCAGTCATAGCGGGTTCTTTTTTATCATGTTTTTCCCAGGCAAGACAAATATCCATAGATTTGTTTTGATAATTGATTTCTTTTTTCAGAGAATATTGTATTCTTTCCCCATTATACATAAAAGAATATATATCGTCATTACCTTTTACTAAAACAAGATTATCGGGACGGGCAATTCTAACATAAACTGTTTTTGGGCCTGGCTCTACAAATTGATTTTCGCTAAGAGTAAAACATATTTTAAGTATTTCAATTCTATTGGCTTTATTAGTAATTTCTTCTCTTTCATTTTTGCCCCTTAATCTTAATCCTGTTGTCTTAATATTATAGGCTTTTAATTTTGCAGCAGATGTAATTTGTTTGCTAAGTTCTTCCTTTTCTTTTGACAGTTCAATATTTTTTTGTTTTTCTTGAGAGTAATCTTTTTTAATAGCAAGATTTTCTTCTTTTAAAGCCGCATTAACAGCAAAGAGAGAATCAATTTGTTTAACATAGCCTTGTGTAATATTTCTTAAAATTTTTAGTTTTCTTTTAATTTGCCAGTAATCTGCCTGTTGAGAAATTAATCGCTGAATTTCTTTAGCATTAGCTTGAATGATGCTATCTTTTTCTGTTAATTTTTCGGTTAAATCGCCATATTCTTTTTTAATTTGTTCATGAGTATATAATAAACTATCAAGTTCAGATTGTAATGAATAATTTTTTTCAATTATTTTGGTTTTTTCAACTACTACTGTTTTTACTTTCATCTTTGCAGCAATAAGTTGCCAGAGTAAAAGAATAATAATTACAACAAGAATTACTATTGTAATTTGATATTTTTTTTCATTTGAATATTTTGAAGTTTTATTTAAATTTTCCATTAGTTTAACTTGCAAATATAAGATATAATATAATAAAATATAAATTTTATAGATAAAAAAAATTCAAAAATTACAAAAGGACTGATACTGCATATAATTGTATCAGTTTTCATATTTCAAATATTTATTCAGTAACAAAGTGAGTTTTTCAGATTGTTTTTTTTGTTCAAACTCATTGGCAAGCTGTATAAGTCGTTGAAGGATAGCTAATGCTTGTTGCATATCTGATTTAACAAATTGTATTCGTTTTTTATCTAATGAATAATAATATTCAAGGTATTTATCATAATAATCAGCTATATGATCTGATATTATATTACCTTTTTCAAAAGCATTGGCAATGTAGTAAGATTGTACAAAAGCCAGAGAATAAACATCATGTGGCATTTTTTCCTGTGGTAACACTTGATTACAGAAATCCAGGACTTTAACTGCAGAATCTTTTTTACCCAGATTTGTAAGGGCATTTGATAAACGGGCAAAATGATTACGACTTACAAGCCCCATATTGTAACTGTCACGATCTACATAAACATCTGGATTTGCCAGATTGCCCCATTTACATTTATTAACAAGAACATCATAAGCTCTATCGGCATTAATACCTCCGACATTTTCAATGTAATTATTTGCCTTAACGGGTAAAAATCTGTACGCAAAACCTTCAAGATGACAATATTTATCTATATCCAATACTGATGAAACAGTTGAAGGATTGATAAAATAAACAGGTCTTTTCCAATTATTAGTAGCAATAAAATCAAGGAGCATTAAATCATTTTTATAAAGATAATTTTTCTTTATTGTCCAGTCAATAGATTTAACGATTCTATTTTTCATAGATTGGGGTACAAGATTATTTTTAACTATATAAGCAGAATCAACTGTTATTCTAAAGTTTTTGGTATCAAAGAAAGGAACTTCTGCATCTTTTCCTATTTTTTGATTTATAGCAGGATTTTCTTCTGCAATCATTTTGATATAATCTGCGAGTTCACGATACTTTACAGCACCTTTTCTTTTATCATAGTAGAGTATTAAATCATTTGTAGCCGTATTGTATTGAGATGGTTTAAGAGTAAAAGGTAATTTTTCCGAATCGTATAATTTTCTCATTAGTTGCTGAATATACCAGTCACCAGAAGCCAATGTAAAATTCAGAACTCTAACGTCGGTTCTTATGCCTTCAACTTCTTGAGCATACCATAGGGGGAAGGTATCATTATCGCCATTAGTAATAATAACGGCATTAGGTTCACATGACATAAGATAATTAATAGCAAAATCTCTTGCGGCTGTTTTCTTTGAACGGTCATGATCGTCCCAACCTTCTTTTGCCATTATTCCTGGTACAAGTATAATTGATAGAACAGTGATTCCAATAGATGTAATTAAAGCAGGGGTTTTCTTTTCGAGAGCTTTGATAAGACCACCCACACCAAGTCCAATCCATATAGCAAAGGCATAAGTAGATCCCGCATAAGAATAATCCCTTTCACGTGGTTGATAAGGGGTTTGATTAAGATATACAATTATGGCAAAACCAGTTAATAAAAACAAAAGAAATACAACCCATGCATCTTTTTTCGAGTATTTGATATGATAAAATACCCCAATCAATCCCAGTAAAAGAGGTAACATATAAAATTTATTACGTGCCTTATTATTAGCCAGATCAGGGGGTAATTTTTCCTGGGTGCCGAGTCTGGCAGCATCAATAAAAGATATACCGCTTATCCAGTTGCCATTGATAAAATCACGATTTCCATTGTCGTCTACTCCATGACCTTGAATATCGTTTTGCCGTCCTGCAAAATTCCATAAAAAATATCGGTTATACATAAAACCTACCTGATATCTGAAAAAGAAGCTAAGGTTTTCAGCAAAAGTAGGTTTTCGGTCACCTCTAATACCAGTCCAGGCTTTATATGCTTTGATATGCTTATCCTCGGTTCCATACATTCGAGGAAAAATAGTACAATATTCAGAATCATATTTGGCACGTGTTTTACTTCCTACTTTTTCATATTTCTTTTCTCCTTTTATATAAATAGGTCCCGTTTCAATTTGAACTACACGACCTTCTCTGTCTCTTTGGTATGGAGCATTATAATAGGGTCCATAAATAAGAGGTCTATCGCCATATTGCTCTCTGTTTAGAAATGATAGTAGTGAAAAAACATTTGAAGGGTTATTTTCATTTAGAGGTGTATTAGCGATAGAACGTATAACAATAGTGGCATAGCTACTATACCCAATCAATATAAAAGTTACAAAAAGTATGGCTGTATTTAAATTTATCTTTTTTTTCTTTTGAGTATACCATAATCCCCAGACTATAAGAGCAACAAGTAATATTGCATAAAATACTATACCTGAACCGAAGGGCATACCCATATTATTGACGAAAAGCAATTCAAATCTGGATGCCAGTTTAGGAATACCAGGAATTATACCATATTGAATAAATGCAAGAATTGCAGCTGATATTAAAAGAGCATAAATATTTTTTTTCTTCGTTGTTTTAAATTTTTTGAAATAATAAATAAAACAAAGTGAAGGAATGGCAAGTAAGTTTAATAGATGTACACCTATTGATAATCCCATCAAAAAACCTATAAATACAATCCATCTATCGGCGTGCTGTTCTTCTGATTTTTCTTCCCATTTCAGCATAGCCCAAAAGACCACAGAGGTAAAGAAAGCAGATGTTGCATAAACTTCTCCTTCAACGGCTGAAAACCAGAAAGAATCCGAAAAAGTGAAAGCCAATGCTCCTACAAAAGCACTTCCGAATATAGCAATTCCCTTAACAGCGTTGAAATTCCCTTCTTTCCAGAAAATTTTTTTGGCAAGTATAGTGATAGACCAGAAAAGAAATAAAACGGCAAAAGCACTGGCAAGAGCAGATAAGGAATTTATCATTAAAGCCACTTTGGTAGAATCGTGGGCAAAAAGAGAAAAAAATCTTCCAAGTAACATAAATAAAGGAGCTCCAGGAGGATGACCCACTTCCAGTTTATACGAAGTCGCAATAAATTCTCCACAATCCCACCAGCTTACCGTTGGCTCTACTGTGTTTAAAAATGTAAAAGCTGCAATGGCAAAAGTTATCCATCCCATAATATTGT
Source organism: Bacteroidota bacterium (assembly GCA_022708585.1). Classification (GTDB taxonomy): domain Bacteria; phylum Bacteroidota; class Bacteroidia; order Bacteroidales; family JAKIYJ01; genus JAKIYJ01. The sequence continues at coordinate 6,601 of JAKIYJ010000029.1, read as the reverse complement.
TAAGCAAACGATATTTTTTCATATATAAATCTTAAAATTAAAAATAGTTAACATTATTTTAATTATTAAGTTTTTCAACAATTTATTTTCAGATAACAAAAGTAGATAATTATTTAATAAAAAGAGCAAAATTTATAATTTTCAAAGAGTTCTTGAATAAAGATAATTACGAATGATAAAAAAACTTATTTTTGTAAATAAAAATTTTCGCATTTATGTTGCAGATTTTAAGAAACATTGGTGCTTATATATTGTTGATGCGTCGTGTTTTCACCAAGCCTGAAAAAAAGGAGGTATTTCGGAAACAGATTATTACAGAAATTGATTTTTTAGGATTGGATTCTCTGGGTATAGTAGCTGTACTTTCGGTCTTTATGGGATCTGTTCTTGCTATTCAAACTGCATATAATATTGATAGTCCCTGGATACCTAAATATACAATAGGCTTTACTACAAGGCAATCAATAATACTTGAATTTTCACCTACTATTATTAGTTTGATACTTGCAGGAAAGGTTGGTTCTCGCATAGCTTCTGAAATAGGAACAATGAGAGTTACTGAACAGATTGATGCTCTCGAAATAATGGGAATTAATTCAGCTAATTATCTCATTTTACCTAAAATTATAGCTGCTGTTTTTATTAATCCCATTCTTATAGTTATCAGTATCTTTTTAGGCTTGCTTGGTGGATGGCTTGTATCTATTTTAGGAAATGATATTACAACTGAAACATATCTGTATGGGATACAATATTGTTTTAAAGGATTTGAAATATTTTACGCTCTGGTCAAAACAGCTGTATTTGCATTTATTATTACTTCTGTTTCAGGCTACACAGGATATTATACAAAAGGCGGTGCATTGGAAGTTGGTTGGGCAAGTACAAAAGGTGTTGTTTATAGCAGTATATTGATAATATTGTTTAATTTGATATTAACTCAGCTTTTGTTAGGATGATTGAATCTCGTAATATATGTAAATCATTTGGGGACCATCTTGTACTGGATAATATTTCAGTAAAATTTGATCAAGGTAAAACCAATCTTATTATTGGACAAAGTGGTTCGGGCAAAACGGTTCTTATGAAATGTCTTGTTGGTTTGCTTGAAGTTGATTCCGGACAGGTTTTTTTTAATGACCGTAACTTTTCTGAAATGAATTTTAAGGAACGTAAACTGATTAGACATGAAATGGGTATGCTGTTTCAAGGGGGAGCCCTGTTCGATTACCTTACAGTTGAAGAAAATGTTATGTTCCCTCTTAATATGTTTACTTCAAAATCACTGGAAGAAAAAAAAGAAAGAGTAAATTTTTGTCTTAATAGAGTTAATCTTATTAATGTTGAAAATCTTATGCCTTCTGAATTAAGTGGAGGTATGAAAAAAAGAGTATCTATTGCCAGAGCTATCGCTATGAATCCAAAATATTTGTTTTGTGATGAACCTAATTCGGGACTCGACCCCAAAACTTCTATTCTGATTGATAATCTGATAAGTGAAATTACTAAGGAATATAATATTACAACTGTAATAAATACTCACGATATGAATTCAGTTATCGAAATCGGAGATAATATTGTTTTTTTATATAATGGAAAATTATGGTGGCAAGGAACCAATAAGGAAATTTTATATACCAATAATGAAGAAATAAATAGTTTTGTTTATGCTACTGAACTTATGCGTAAATTGAAATCAGAAAACATCTGATTATTTTTTAATTTCAAAATATAAATGACAAAATGGAATCATTGAGCCTTACACTTATTCAAAAAGATATTTACTGGGAATCGCCTGAACGTAATTTCAAGGCAGTGTCAAATATGCTTGAAACCCTTAAATTCAGTTCCGATATTATTATACTGCCTGAAATGTTTAACACGGGCTTTACCAAAAATACTTCTCTTGCAGAAGATTTTAATGGTATTACAATGAATTATTTATCAAATGAGGCTAATAAAAATAACGCTGTTATTGCATCTACTATCCCCATAAAATATAATAATGCCTTGTATAATATGTTTATCTGGATGAAGCCTGATGGAACTTATGATTTTTTCCCAAAAAAACATTTGTTCTCTATTGGAGATGAACATACTGTATATAAAGCAGGAAAAGACAAAGTTGTTTTTGAATGTAAAGGCTGGAAAATTTTGCCTTTAATTTGTTATGATTTACGTTTTCCTGTGTGGAGCAAAAATATTGTAAAAAATAATGAGTTTCTTTATGATTTGATAATTTATACTGCTAATTGGCCCTCGTCAAGGCATTCTCATTGGGAGGATTTATTGAAGGCAAGAGCTATCGAAAATCTGTCTTATGTTGCAGCGTGTAATAGAACTGGAACTGATGTACATAATGTATCTTATAAAGGAAGTTCTATGATTATTGCTCCTGATGGAAAAATTTTAGCAAATGCTGGCGAAACATTGCAAAAAGCGGTACATTTTTCTTTATCTAAAACAGAACTGGCAAGTTATCGCAATTCATTTCCTGTGTGGAAAGACTGGGATAAATTTGAGATTTTATAGGTATTTTATTTCAACCTGCAAGTATGCATAATGCTCCTTTTTCTGAATATCTTGTTCCACAATCAATAATTGTGAATATTGGGAGTATCCCTGTGGGCGGAAATTATCCCGTCAGAATACAGTCGATGACCAATACAAATACTATGGATACTGATGCTACGGTACGACAATGTATTGAATTGATTGAAGCAGGATGCGATTATGTGAGAATTTCAACTCCTGGTATCAGAGAAACTGAGAACCTTGCTACAATTAAAAAAAAACTTAAACAAAAAAATTATAATACCCCTCTCATAGCCGATGTTCATTATCGTCCTGCTGTTGCTGAAACTGCTGCAAGATTAGTTGAAAAAATCAGAATCAACCCCGGAAATTATACTGATAAAAATTTTAAGATAATCAATCCTTTTTCTGAAACAGAATATGCAGATCATCTTGCTAAAATGCGTCAAAAACTTTCAAGTCTTGTTGCAATTTGCAAGGAATACGGTACAGTTATACGAATTGGCGTTAATCATGGTTCTTTATCCGAAAGAATTGTTAAACGCTATGGTAACACAGTAGAAGGAATGGTTGAATCAGCAATGGAATTTATAAAGGTATGTGAATCTCTTAATTTTAAAAATCTTGTTGTTTCGATGAAATCGAGTAATGTAATAACTATGGTACAGGCAACAAGATTATTAATAAGCCGTATGATGCGTGAAGGTTGCATATATCCTGTACATCTTGGAGTTACCGAAGCAGGAAATAATGAAGATGCTATAAGTAAATCTGCTGCCGGTTGTGGTGCTTTGCTGAATGATGGGATAGGTGATACAATAAGAGTATCGCTCACAGGGAATCCTGTTAATGAAGTACCAGTTGCTAAAACTATTGCCGAATTCTTTAATAATATAAGGTATCTTAAACCTGCCAATTTAATTAATAATTATAAATATGAATATTTGACAAATTTTTCAAAATCAAAAGATAATGAATTGATTGAAAAAAAATGCGAATTTACTTATCCTGTCATTTTATCATGGAATAACGACAATATAGATATATCTGATATTTTATCAAATTCTGGATTTATTTATAATGAAAAACAGCACAACTGGATTAAAACAGAAAATATTCCTGATATAATCAATATTCAGATAAACAAAAGTGTTAACCCGACTTTTGGTGACAATAATATTTTTAATAATCTTGTTTATATTAAAAATAATAAAAAATATTTAAATCTTCCTGATAATAAAAATAAGCAGACTACTATTGAGAAATATCTTCTTGCTCAAATTATTACTATTGATATAAATAAACCTGTTTTGAGAAATGATGTTAAAAATTCGTTATTGGAAGAAAGCAAATTGAATTTTGCTGAAATAGAGGAATTAAAGCCAAATAATGATTTTTTAATTAAAATTTCAATGACTCTCGGTGTACTTTTAATTAATGAAATGATACAGGGAATAATTTTAAATGTTAAAACGAATGATAGCAAAACAGAATTGATAAAGGCTATTTATACTTTGCTGCAAGCAACACATAAAAGAATAAGTTTTACAGAGTATGTAAGTTGTCCTACTTGTAGCAGGACAACTTATGATGTTGAAGGAACTTTGCAAAAAATAAAAGAAAAAATTCAAAATAATGCAAATCTTAAAATAGCTGTAATGGGATGTATGGTGAATGGTCCCGGTGAAATGGCAGATGCTGACTATGGTTATATAGGAGTTTCGCCAGGCAGGGTAAATATTTACAGAAAAAATAATATCATTTTTAAAAATATTCCAGAAAATGAAGCAATAGATATCCTGGAAAAATTAATAAATAATACTTAAAAATAAATATTTTTTAATCTAAATAAATAATTGTTTAATAATAAAACGTTAATGTTTAAACTTAATATTATGATAATTACATTATTTTTTTTAAAAAAATATAAAAAAATTTTTAAAATTATTGTATAATATTAAAAAAATTATGTATATTTGTACTTTGATTTTTTAAATAAAAAAAATAATAGAATAATAAACCTTTAAATTTAATTGATATGAAAAGAATTAACAAATTTGTATTTGCGGTAGTAACTGCATTAATGATTTTCGGTTTTAACAAAACTTATGCTCAGGGCGGGGCTGCGATAAATGCAACAGGGACGCCTGCTGATCCGTCGGCTGCACTTGATATTAGCAGTACAACTCAGGGTATATTAATTCCACGAATGACACTTGCGCAACGTCAGGCTATTTCCAATCCTGCTGTTGGATTGATGATTTATCAAACAGATGATGTAAAAGGTTTCTGGTATTACGATGGCACTTCATGGGTACAATCTATTGGTGCAACTGGTGCAACTGGTCCTACTGGTGCAATGGGCTCGACAGGAGCAGACGGTGCTACAGGCCCTACAGGTCCTACAGGTTTAATAGCTGATGGTACTGCGGCAGGCAACACTCCTTATTGGGATGGAACACAATGGGTAGTGAATTCTTCCAATATTTATAACAATGGAGGTTCTGTCGGCATTGGCACAAATACTCCCGATGCATCAGCCAAATTAGATGTATCATCTACTACACAAGGCTTCCTGCTGCCAAGAATGACAGAAGCACAAAGAACCACTATTATTCCTGCTGCAACAGGATTGATAGTTTATCAAACCGATGGTACTGCTCCAGGGTTTTATTATTATGACGGTTCAACATGGGCTGCATTAGGCGGTGGTGGTGGAGGTGGCACTGCTGACCCAACACTGTTATATACTGTTGATGGATTTTAATTTTAAAAACTTTAAATACTGTCTTCGCCTTGTTAATTATCTTTTATATAAATATGTAAAGTAATTGATTATAAAGGAGAAGAATTTTTAGCTTTTGCGTATACCTTATATTATATATTAAATATTATTTATAATTATGAGTCAATTCCAAAAAGCAATTTTTGCATTATTTAAAGTAAATTAATAAATAACATATATAAGTTAATATTAATATAAAGTAAAATATAGATAAATTTAATTTTAATAAAATTTATAAACTTTTCGGAGCAGACTCAATTATTAAAACTCTAAAATATGAAAATCCGTTCTGGTATTTTAATATTGATTATTACATTAATTAATCCAATATTCGCATTTACTCAGAAAACACTTGAATTTAATCAGATTAAACTGGTTACAAACGTTGAAGAAACAGTACCTGCTGGAAAAGTATGGAAAATCGAAAGCATAATGCCTAATACTGCTGTTAGATATGACAATGGCTATTCAATTAAAATTAATTCAAAAACCATTTATGTTCATACATACAGTGCAGGCATTAAGTATTGGGATAATATTAGTAGTATTGTTTTTGAAGGCAAGTGGGATGGTACAAGCTGTACAGGCGGTGGAACATATTTGGTTTTTTCCTATAATGGATCCGAAAGCGGCTTGCCTTTTCAGAATAGAAGTAAGTCCTCTTCGAATTATATTACAACTTCATGGACAAATTATCAAAATTTATTTACTGTTACTCCACAAAATTTGAATAATGCATTATCAATTACATCTTTCAGACTATACACAACTAACTATGGAGGGTCACACATTCCTGTTAAAATAAGAATGACAGTTAATTATTCAGATGGAACAACACAACAAACTGAATATAATGGAGGTTGTTGCTGCGGTAATTCATATTATGATATTATTGGAAGTAGTAGCAGTTATTTTCAGGTGCAGGCTGCATCGCGTGATTATTTTTATACCACTATGCAGTTACCTGCCTGGTTACCTGAAAATACAACACTAAAAGCTGATAATAATATTGAATATATTAGTGTAATTGAATACAATGTAATACCTTAACTTTATTATTATGAAAAAAACTCAATTTTTTATAGTAATATGTATTTTTATTTCACTATCAAATTATGTCAGTGCACAAGGACATGACTTGAAATTCAATAGAGTTATTGATACTGCTATTAATTTTGTAATTCCCTGTACTGTGAATTTAGTAAATGGTTATTTTGTTGATATTTTTTCAGTAAACAATAATTCCAACATTATTACAAAAATAAACAGTATTTATATTGA
>JAKIYJ010000028.1 GCA_022708585.1 Bacteroidota bacterium | reverse complement strand
GAACCCATTTACTTCCCTCCCAATAATAATAACCCGGTGTAACATCATTAGCAGTGGCGTTATTATACACCATAAGGCTAACAGCAGGCGAGACAATTGGTGCAGGCGAAGAGGTTTCAACAAGTCCAACACGGGGTATAAGTATCCCATGCGAAGAAGAACTGACATCAAGCATAGCGGAAGCATCGGGGTTGTTTGTGTTAATACCAACTCGGGTATTATCATTGTAGATATTATGAGATTCAGCCCACGTAGAGCCATTCCAGTAGAGAGTATTGCCAACGGCAGTACCAGGTGTAATGCCAGGACCCGTTGCCCCTGTAGGACCTGCGGGACCCACAGCACCGTCAGCACCAGCAGGACCTGTAGGACCTGTTGCACCAGCAGAACCAGTAGCACCGTCAGCACCAGTAGGACCTGTGGCACCTGTGGGACCGGTAGGACCGGTAGCACCAGCAACAGCAGTATTCATATCAAGTCCAACATATTCTACCTTCCAAACTTTACCACTTGGTACGGTTTGCAAAGAAGTTATATTTAATACACTTTCATACAATAAATCCTGCCCACCACCAGATGCAGGACTTTCACCATACTGCAATACAGAAATAAACTTTGTGTTTGACCCAATTTCAATAGATTGTCCCGCATGCAACCATAATGGAAACTTTGAATTATCGGATACCAACACCTCATTCCCATCAACTTTTATTGATGGATAATTTTGTGATTTTACACTGCTTGTTACAAGCATTAAGCCTAACATTAATGTCAAGGTAATTTTTAAATTGTTTTTTATTATATTCATGACTTATTAATTTTAATTGTTATTTTATTGTTGTTATTTTATTTTAACTGTTAAAACTATTTGTGATTAATTAATTTGTAAAGAAGTTGAAAGTTGTAACTTTACAAACTTTACAAACTTTATAAACTTTATAAACTTTATAACTCTATCTCCCTCCTACATTAGTATAAATTTTTGTTTTTATTGCTCTTAAATCGGCATTTAAAGAAGCAGCACTCGAAAGCTGCACCCATTTGCTGCCTTCCCAGTAATAAAAACCGGGTGTTACATCGCCAGTTGTTGCTGTGTTGTAAACTATAAGACTGTTTGCAGGATTTGTTATAGGTGAAGGATCTGTGGTTGCTGTAAGAGCAAGCCTGGGAACTAACATACCCTGGTTCGTACTGCTTACATCTAATATTGCCGAAGGGTCGGCCACTGCACCTGTGGTGTTAATGGATGCACCAGTTTGTGCTGTTAGATTTGTTGCTGCAATAACAACAATTGCGATTGTAAAAATTAACTTTTTCATAAGGAATAAATTTTAAAAGGTTAATAACTAATTAATTTTTTACAAATATAATGAAAAAAAAATCAAATTCAAGTTTTTTTTTTAAATATTTTTTTAATTTTTTTATTAAACAAATATGATTATTTATGGTTATTTATAACATATTCAAAATAAAAATGATTTTTCGAAGTGGGTTCAAAATTATTATTCTGAAAAAAAATTTTTTTTATTTAACACTTTCAGTTTTTTTATACATTTATGCGATAAATTAAAATATATTTTTATACAATAAAACTTAATATTAACAGGAGGATTAAATAAAATGAGTATTACAACTCTGGATCAATTGTTACAAACAGTTAAAAGCAAAAATCGTAAACGTTTGGTTGTTGCTTATGCCAATGATATCCATACAATTTGTGCCGCTACAATGGCTGCTGATTATGGAATTGCTGACGTTACTTTTACAGGTGATGAAATTTTGATGCGAAAAATCTGTGAAACCGAAAAAATTGACACATCTAAATTCAAATTTATTAATGAACCGAATGAGAATAAAGCTGTTTTTAAATCTATTGAAATAATTCATAAAGGTGAAGCCGATTTTCTTATGAAAGGACTTATCAGTACTGATAAATATATGAAGGCAATACTTGATAAGGAAAAGGGACTTATGGATTCCGGTGCTGTTTTGAGCCATGTAACTGTTATAGAAAATCCTGCCTACCCCAAGTTGCTTACAGTAGGCGATGTGGCTGTTATACCTGCTCCAGACATTAGGGAAAAAATAGCTATAACAAATTATCTTATTCAAACTGCTCAAACGCTTGGTATTGAAAAACCCAAAGTTGCAATCTTGGCAGCTACCGAGCAAACTTTACCTAAAATGCAAGCATGTGTTGATGCTGCTATTATTTCAAAAATGGCTGACAGAGGTCAGATTAAAGGTGCTTATGTTGATGGACCTCTTGCATTAGATGTTGCCATTGATAAGGAAAGTGCTGATATTAAAAAAGTGAAAGGCGAAGTTGCAGGCGATGCCGATTGTATCCTTTTCCCTAATATTGAAGCAGGCAATGTTTTTTACAAAATGAACACTAAATTATGCAAAGGCGAACTTGCCGCTGTCGTCTTTGGCGCAAAAGTCCCTTGCGTGCTCTCCAGTAGAGGCGACAGTACTAAAACAAAATTATATTCTATTGCCCTTGCTGCTTTACTGTCTTGATCCATATCCAATATGCAAAAGATAAATAGGCTTAATGAACTGACCACCTTTGTTAAACAATCCGGCAAAATAAAAACAGTTGCTGTTGCCTGTGCCGAAGACTCTAATACTTTGAACGCTATCGCCAGAGCAACACAAGAAGGTTTTATTAATCCAATTTTAATTGGAAATGAAAAACTTATTCAAAATGTTGTTTTTGATAATAAATTGAATATTGATTCATTTAAAATAATAAATATACCTGATAAAACACAATCTGTTGAAAAAGCAGTAGAAATGCTCAAAAATGACCATGCTGATATTCTGATGAAAGGATTGATTAATACTGATAAATTCTTAAAAACTATACTGGATAAACAAAAAGGCTTGATATTACCTGATACTATTATGAGTTATGTATGTGCTATTGATATACCCGCTTACCATAAACTTTTGTTCGTCAGTGATACTGCTGTAATACCTTTCCCCAGCCTGGAACAGAAAAAAACTATGATTAATTATTCTGTCGCTATGGCAAAAAAATTTGGTATAGAAAAACCAAAAGTCGCTTTGATAGATTCTTCTGAAAAAGTTAATCAAAACAGTCCCTGTTCAATGGATTATGCTATATTATGCAAAATGGCCGAGAGAGGACAAATTCAGGATTGTATAATTGATGGTCCATTAGACATTTTCCTGGCCTGTAATCCTGAAAGCCTTGCTGTTAAAGGTATAATTAGTCCCATTGGCGGAGATGCCGATATTCTGATTTTCCCTTCGCTTGTATCTTGTAATGCCTTTTACAAGGCATTGATGCTATTTGCAAATGGTGAACTTGCAGGATTGATACAGGGAACAATCAAGCCCGTTGTTGTTATGTCAAGAAGTGAAAGTTCTTTATCTAAATATTATTGCATCGCATTATCATGTCTTATGTCTTTTTAATAATAATTTATTATGAATAAAAATCTTATTTTAACCATAAATCCCGGTAGTACTTCAACCAAAATTGCTGTTTTTCAAGGTTCAAATCAAATTTTTATGAAAAATATTACTCATTCAAGTGAAGAACTCGAACCTTTTAAACAAATAACAGATCAATATGAATTTAGAAAAAAAATTGTTTTAAATGAACTTGAAATTGCTGGAATAAATATTAATGATATCAGTATAATTGTTGGTAGAGGTGGTCTGATTAAACCAATACCAGGTGGCATTTACGAGGTAAATGAAAAAATGTGTGATGACCTTTTTGCAGGTGTTATGGGACAGCATGCAAGTAATCTTGGCGGACTGATTGCAAATGATATAGCTCGTTCAATCCCCAATGCAAAAGCTTATATTGCAGACCCTGTTGTTGTTGATGAAATGCAGGATATAGCAAGAATAGCAGGGCATCCCGCCTTTGAAAGAGTCTCTATCTTCCATGCCTTAAATCAAAAAGCCATTGCAAGAACTCACGCTCAATCTCATAATAAATCTTATGAAGATATGAACCTTATAATAGCCCACCTTGGAGGTGGTATAAGTGTTGGAGCACATCAAAAAGGTAAAGTGATTGATGTAAATAATGCTCTTGATGGAGAAGGTCCTTTTTCACCTGAAAGGTCTGGTACTTTGCCTGCTGGCGCTTTAGCAAAAGCTTGCTTTACTGGTAAATATACTTATGATGAAATTAAAAAAATGATTACAGGCAAAGGTGGCTATGTGGCTTACCTGGGTACTAATAAGGCAAGTGAAGTCGAAAAGGCAGCACAAAATGGTGACAGCAAGGCAATACTTTTACAAAAAGCAATGGCTTATCAGGTGGCTAAAGAAATAGGAGCTATGTCAACTGTACTTAAAGGTGAAGTTGATGCTATCATACTTACAGGCGGTATGGCTTATAATAAAACTTTTGTCAACTTGATCACCGAACGTGTCTCACATCTGGGTGAGGTTTTTGTTTATCCTGGCGAAGATGAAATGCGAGCCCTGGCAATGAACGGATTGATGGTACTTAATGGCGAAATACAAGCAAAAAAATATATTTGATATAATAATATTCTAAAATTGATTCGTTGAACACAAACAGAACCAATTTATTATAATCCCCACAATATCGGATTTTATCAATATAATATTTATAAATTATTAAAGTTATTCCTTAGCATAACGATTATTAAAATTTCTAATAAAATGATGCAGAATGGAATTAAAAAAATAGGAGTATTAACGGGCGGCGGAGACTGTCCTGGCTTAAATGCCGTGATAAGAGCAATTACAAAAACTGCTATTTTACAATATAATATTGAAGTAGTTGGATTCCTCTTCGGATACAAAGGTTTATATACAAACGACTTTATTACACTCGATTTAAAAACTGTTTCTGGTATTCAACACAAAGGCGGCACTATTATTTACAGCTCTAATAAAGATAATCTGTTCGATTATACTGTTGAAGAAAATGGCAAAGTAGTAAAAAAAGATGTTTCTGATATCGCAATAGAAAATCTTAAAAAAGATGAAGTTGATGCTATGATTATTGTTGGAGGTGATGGCACACTTACCAGTGCAAGAGATTTTGCACGCAAAGGGGTTAAACTTGTTGCAGTCCCCAAAACTATTGACAACGACCTTGCAGTTACAGATGTTACCTTTGGGTTTAATTCAGCAGTTGATGTCGCTACTTATGCTTTAAATCACCTTCATACTACAGCAGAATCACACCATAGAGTTATGATACTTGAAGTTATGGGACGAAATACAGGATGGATAGCTCTGGAATCAGGAATTGCCGGGTCTGCTGATGTTATTCTTATACCTGAAATACCATATAATATAGATAGCGTAATTGATAAAATTAAAGAACGAGAACAAAATGGAAAATTATTTAGCATTATCGTAATTGCAGAAGGAGCTACCCCAGTTAATGGTGAAAGGGTAATTCAAAAAATAGTTGAAGATAGCCCCGACCCGATTAGATTGGGCGGCATAGGAACAAAACTCGCCGAAGAACTCGAAAAAGCAATTTATCCTCGCGAAGTTAGATGCACCATATTAGGTCATATCCAAAGAGGCGGATCCCCAACAACTTTCGATAGAATTCTTTCTACCAGATACGGCGTAGCAGCTGTTAATTTGTTAAATGAAAACCTCTTTGGAAATATGGTCTGTATAGAAAATGGTAAAATGTATTACGAACATCTTGAAAATGTAGTTGGACGGGTTAAAAAAGTAGATCCACAAGGAGAACTCGTCTATGTCGCAAAAAGTATAGGAATATCACTCGGAAATTAATCTTATATGTTTATTGTTTTCTGATACCTCTTTTTTATTATGAACTGAACTTAATTGAATTATTATTAACTTTATAAGTTTATATCAAAAGCAGGTATGAATTCACTCCGAAAAATCTATAAATTAAATTATAATTTAATTTATAGATTTTTTTAATTAATTAATCTATAAATTTAATTAATTTATTTTATTAAAAAAATAATTCAGAATAAAAATAAGTTTTCGGAGGGGATTCAATTTTTTTTTATTCAAAAACAAGAATTATTATTTTTTTTCAAGTATGTTAGAAAAAACCATTAATTTTGTATAAATTTTCAAGTATGGACGAAAATATTGCAAAATTGGCAAAGTATAATTTCTGGTATGGCAATGCTATTGAAACTGGCTTTAACCGTGATAAATACACAAAAAAAATACTAGATTATTTGAATAGCAGGCTGGTAAAAGTATTAGTGGGGCAGCGTAGAGCCGGTAAAAGTTATATTTTAAGGCAGATAGCAAAACAATTAATAAACAATGGAGTAGCAGCTGAAAATATTTTCTTTATAAATAAAGAGTTTACAGATTTTGATTTTATCTCAACGTATAAAGAACTGGAATCTATAGTGAAAGAATATAGAAAAAATTTACATACAGTTGGCAAAACATATCTTTTTATTGATGAAATACAGATGATAGAAGGCTGGGAACATTTCGTAAATTCTTATTCGCAAAATTATACAGAAGATTATGAAATATTTATCACAGGATCTAATTCGCAAATGTTATCTGGAGAACTGTCTACATTATTATCGGGCAGATATGTTAAATTTGAAATTTTCCCGTATAGTTATTCGGAATATCTGGAACTGACTCAAGAACAAAAATCAAAACAAAGTTACATAAAATACATGGAATACGGAGGATTGCCTGAATTATTCTATCTACCAAATGATGAAGCAAGGACAAATTATATTTCTGGATTGAAAGATACTATTTTACTGCGCGATATTATACAACGTTATAACATAAAAGATGCAAAATTATTGGAAGATGTATTTATTTATCTTGTAAACAATGCTTCACATCTGATTTCAATAACTAACATTATTAATTATTTTGAATCAAAGAAGAGAAAGACAAGCTATGATACCCTGTCAAATTATATCGGTTATATGGAGCAAGCATATCTTGTTCATAAAGCAGATAGATACAATATAAAAGGAAAGGATGTAATATCAGGTAATTGCAAATACTACATAAATGATTTGTCTTTCAGGAAATATTTATATTCTGGTTTTGACTATGGACTGGGGAACAAATTGGAAAATTTAATTTATCTTGAATTAAAACGGAAGGGATACATAATTTATACAGGTATGATGAGAGAAAAGGAAATTGATTTTGTTGCCAATAAGGAGGATAAAATTATTTATATACAGAGTTGCTATATGTTGACCGACGAAAGTGTGATTATTCGTGAATATACTCCATTACAAACCATAAAAGACAGTTATAATAAATATGTAGTCTCAATGGATGATTTTAAATTTTCTTCAAAGGAAGGTATTGAACATGTGCAGGCATGGGAAATTCAAGATGTAATATAAATCGTATGTTTGCACCTATTGCATTCACATGTTACATTATTGAATCTACCACGAACAGTTTATAAATTTTATTATAATTAAATTTATCTATATTTTTAATTAATTAATCTATGAAATTAATTTATTTATTTTATTAAAAAAATAATTCAGAATAAAAATAAGTTTTCGGAGGGGATTCAATATTATTTTCTAAAAAAATTATTCTGGTACAAGACAAATAAAGTTTCACTCTCTATGAGCTTGTCGTTTGTGGTTATATATTTTTTATCTGGAATAAAATATAATTCTGCTGGATGCTATTTTATTTTACTGTATTTTATCAATTGTTTTTTTCATTTCAGGAGGAAGAAAATCCATAAAAGTATCGCCACGCAAACCAAGTCTTAATGTTTCCAACGGTATTATTTCCGCAGGTGCAATATTTCCAAGGTTTACATTAGTACCTAATTTTTTAATAAACCATACTTGTTGGTGTTTCATAGGGGCTTCCCACAATATTTTTTCAGAAGGCACAGATTTTAAGATACTGTCAACAAGAGAAGCCTCTGTTTTACCTGTATTATCGTAAATACCAACATTACCACTTTCTCTGGCTTCTGCAATAACATACGATGAGCCAGATTCAAGTTCGCTTTGCATCTCATTAATCCATTCAGCAGATGATAAATGAACTTCTGCATCTTTTGATCCTACTTCGGAAAGTATGGTATATTTAGTCGATAGTCTTCTTATTATTTCACATTTAATATTATGACTAATCTGGGAAGAACCATCTGAAATTTCTATCGTATCAATATTAAATTTGTCGATAATTTTCAAATATTCATCTAATTTTTGACGTATCAAAAAAGATTCGAATAATGTACCGCCAAAATAGACTTTAATTCCTGCCTTATGGTATATTTTAATTTTTTCCATAAGATTTCCTGTAACATAAGAAGTACCAAAGCCAAGTTTAATAAAATCAATAATATTGGCAGCAGTTGAAACCAGATCAGAAGCCTGATAAATGCCCAGACCTTTGTCCATAACCATAGAAACACCATCTTTTCTTGGTTTTATAGAGCGATCAGGTAAAAAAGGAATTTCAAAATTCATAATAAGATAATTTTAATGTTTAATATTTTTATGTACTAATTCAATAAGTTTAAGAATATTTTTACTGTTTTTTAGTTCTGGCATATATTTGAAGAAAACATCCATTCCCGAAAAATCTTTTGACATAGCATTATAGAGGCATAACAGTCCTTGCGATTGTTTACCGGATTTGAATTTACAGGCAGATATTCTGTATTGCAGGGCGGCATAATCGGGGAATTTTTTAATTCCTCTTTCTAAAATCTTAATAGCAGCCTTTGTACCCTTATATTCTTCAACAGCGTCAGCATAATCAATCCATACGTCAGGATTTTTATCTTTAACTGCGAGCAGAAGTTCAAATTGGGGGAAAGCTTCTTCATAGCGTTTTAAATAAGTAAAAGCTTTGGCTTTGATAAATAAAATATCAGGGAATTCAGCAGGCACAGTTTGAAGTGCTTCTTCCATACAATCAAGAGCCTTTTGAGGTTCGTCATTATTAAGATAATTAAACCCGAGGTTAATCCAGGATTCATAATCCAGAGAGTCTGTTTCGGTTGCTTTTGTAAAATATTTGCGTGCCGTTCCAGGTTTATTAAGTTTTTCGTAGCATTCCCCTATAAGGTTTAAAATCCAGCAATCAGGCTTTTCTTCCAATGCAAGCATTTGTTTATAAACTTTAATAGCATTATTATAATCTTCAAGATTAGAAAAAACTTGAGCCTTATTAAGATACGGAAGCATATGCGAAGGGTTTATTGCAATAGCGTAATCATAAGCTTCAATTGCTTTAAAATAATGTTCAAGTATTTCATATACATTACCCAGTGCAATCCAAAGAGGTAAAGAAAAAGGAAACTCTTCAAGAAAATCATGCAGTACATCAACTGTATAATTCAGGTATTCTTCATCTTCAGCATTGCAAATAAAGTTGATAATTCTTAGTACAGATTCATTATCAGGGTTCAGTTTAATAGATTTATGGATATATTCGAAAGAATTTTCAATATCATCAATATAAATATATTCTTCAGCAATATCCACATAAATATTGGAAACTTCCAATTCATTTGAAACAGTTTTAATTGCTTTAAAATATTCTTTAATAGCTTTTTCGTATTCTTTATAATGGTGATAAAGTGAACCTTTTTTTATATAAACTTCAGTATTTTGTGGTTCAATTTTTTCAAGATATTTTAATATTTCAAGTGCTTGATGTTCACGTGAACACTGGGAAAAAAGTTCGGCTTTTTGAAATAAAAAAACTGTATTGTTAGGATAAAGTTTTAAAGCATGTTTAATAGCTTCTTCACATTTTTTATAATTAAGTCTAAACATAAAAAAGTCTATGATGGTTTCAAACTCTTTTACATCAAAAAATGGCTGATCGTTGCTGGCTACTATTTCTTCAAAACTATCAACAAGTAATTTAATGTTCTCCCATTCTTCGGGAAGATAATTCCTTTTGCTCATTGTTTAATGTTTTAATTCTTTTGCAAATTTATTAAAATTGAATTTATTTATCTTGATTTTTTAATTATTTTTAAAGAAATATCAGAAGTATATGAACTTATATTATCAGCTTTATTACTTTTGCTGGCTATAAATAATTTTTTTTTATAAACATTTTAATGACTTTAATTCGTTCAATATCAGGCATAAGAGGTACAATAGGGGGTAAACAGGGTGAATCTTTGACAGCAGCTGACATAATACACTTTACTTCTTCCTTTGCTGTATTTCAAAAAAATAAAAGTAAAAAAAATAAAATAAAGATTGTAGTAGGCAGGGATGCCAGAGTATCTGGTGATATGATATCACGGTTGGTTACCGGAACATTAATTTCGATGGGGGCTGATGTAATTGATATTGGATTGAGTACTACTCCTACTGTTGAAATTGCAGTACCAGAAGAAAAGGCTGACGGAGGAATTATTATTACAGCAAGCCATAACCCTAAAAACTGGAATGCCTTAAAGTTTGTAAATTCCAATGGCGAACTTATTACATCTGCCGAAAGTAAGGAATATCTTGATATAGTGGATAATAATTCCATAATTTATTCGGAAGTTGACAAATTAGGTATAGCCACAATTAATGATACTTGTATTGGTAAACATATCGAAAAAATACTTAAACTCCCATTGATTAATAAGGAAGCTATTGTTAAGGCAAACCTGACAGTTGCTGTTGATGCAGTAAATTCCACTGGCGGCATTTCAGTCATACCTCTGCTTAAATCATTAGGAGTAAAACATATTGAACCACTCTTTTGTGAACCAACAGGTATATTCCCTCATAACCCTGAACCACTGCCTGAATATCTTAATGAAATTTCAAATTTTGTTGTTAGAAAAAAAGCCGATGTTGGTTTTGTTGTTGACCCCGATGTTGACCGTCTTGCAATTATTTGCGAAAATGGAGATATGTTCGGCGAAGAATATACTCTTGTTGCTGTTGCTGATTATGTTTTAACGCATAAACCTGGTAATACTGTGTCAAATCTATCTTCTTCAAAAGCATTAAAAGATATAACCCTGAAACACGGAGGTGAATATTTTGCTTCTGCTGTGGGTGAAGTTAATGTAATTGAAACAATGAAATCAGTTAATGCTGTTATCGGCGGC
>JAKIYJ010000027.1 GCA_022708585.1 Bacteroidota bacterium | reverse complement strand
GCTTGCTTGTTTTATAACAAATCATTTCCAAGGCGGATTTAAAAACACATTATGGCATTTGTGTTATAATTGTAAAAAATTATTATCCTCAAAATCCGTTATTTATAAATGTATGAACTCACTCCGAAAAGTTGATAAATTTAATTATAATTAATTTTATCTATATTTTTAATTAATTTATCTACTAAATTAATTTATTTATTTTATCAAAATAAAAATGATTTTTCGGAGCAGGCTCAAATTTTTTACTTAAAATTCGATTTAATACAAATTCCCAGTTCATCGAGTTGCTGTTGGCTTATTTCAGCAGGGCTTTCAATCATCAAATCTCTTCCTGCATTATTTTTTGGGAAGGCAATATAGTCTCTTATTGATTCTGAACCTCCTAAAATTGCACATAATCTGTCAAAACCGAAAGCTATACCTCCATGTGGGGGGGCTCCATATTCAAATGCATTTATCAAAAAGCCAAACTGTTTATTTGCCTCTTCTTCCGAAAAGCCCAGAATTTCAAACATTTGTTTCTGAATGTTTTTATCATGAATTCTAATTGACCCTCCACCGATTTCAATTCCATTAATTACCAGGTCATAGGCATTGGCTTTTGCTTTAGCCGGATCATTTTTTAAAACCGAAATATCTTGGGGAGAAGTAAAAGGATGATGTTTTGCATAAAATCGTTTATCTGTTTCATTCCATTCCAGAAGAGGAAAATCAGTAACCCACAATGGTACAAAGGTATTATTATTTCTTAGTTGCAGTCTATTCCCCATTTCCAATCGTAATTCTCCCAGAGCTTTCTGCGTTTTTTCTTTTTCGCCTGCCATAATAAATATTAAATCACCAACGGTTGAATTAATTTCATCACATATATTTTGTAATTCATCTTTTGTAAAATATTTATCGATTGATGACTTAAAATTATTTATATTTTCATATTTAATGTATATTAATCCAGAAGCACCAATTTGAGGTTTTTTCACAAAATCAACAAGTTCATCAATTTGTTTACGAGAATAAGAAGCACAATTTTTTGCGCTTATACCAGCGATATATTCAGCGTCATCAAAAACCTTAAAATTTTTTCCTTTAACTTTTTCAGTTATTTCGGTTAATTTCATTTCAAAGCGTAAATCGGGCTTATCAGTTCCATAGCAATTCATTGCTTCATCATAGGAAAATTTCTGGAATTTACCCGTGTCAAAACCTTTTATTTTGATAAAGATATCTCGTATCAAGCCTTCAAACATATTGATAACATCGTTTTGAGTAACAAAAGACATTTCGCAGTCTATTTGAGTAAATTCAGGTTGTCGATCGGCTCTTAAATCTTCATCTCTAAAACAGCGTACAATTTGAAAATATCTATCACAGCCAGCGATCATCAGCAATTGTTTAAAAGTTTGAGGTGATTGAGGGAGTGCATAAAATTTTCCGGGGTTAGTTCTCGAAGGTACCACAAAATCTCTTGCTCCTTCGGGGGTAGATTTAATAAGGCAAGGGGTTTCGATTTCCCAAAAACCATTATCCGACAAGTAATTTCTTACCTCACGGGCTAAATTATGTCTTAATTCTATATTTTTTTTAATAATATTTCTTCTAATGTCAAGGTATCTGTATTTCATTCTAAGTTCTTCTCCGCCGTCAGTTTCATTTTCGAGAGTAAATGGAGGAGGCAAAGATGGATTAAGTATATGGTAACTATCAACAATAATTTCTATTTCGCCTGTTGGGATTTTGAAATTTTTATTACTTCTTTCAACCACATTGCCCGAAACGCTTATAACATATTCTCTTCCTATATCTGTTTTAGATTGTTCATAAAGAGATTTTTCAAATACCAGTTGAGTAATGCCATAACGGTCTCTTAAATCAATGAAAATCATTGCGCCAAGGTCTCGTTTATGAAATACCCACCCAGCCAGTTCAACTTTTTTCCCAATATCTGAAACAGTAAGTTCTCCGCAATTATGAGTACGATACATAATAAAAAATTTTTAAACTGCGAAGTTATAAAAATAGATAAAAGGATATATAAATTAATAATGAGTCCATCCTAAAAAAATATTTTTATATTGAATTATTTTTTATTATAACAAATGAATTAATAACATAGATAAACTCATTAAAAATATAGATATATTTAATTGTAACAAAATTTATAAGATTTTTAGAACAATCTCAATGACTGATTATCGGAATAAGATTACTCTTCCGTATTTAACACGTTTAATATTTGTACCGTCTTTAAAGAAAATTTTGTAGGAATACGCTCCTTCGGGTGCCTTACTGCCATTTATCTTACCATCCCAATATTCATAGATATTATCAGACTCATATACTATTTTACCCCAGCGATCGAATATATATATATGATAATCTTCGGGGTTAGTAGACACACCAACGAAGCTAACGAAAAAATTATCATTTATATCATCATTATTAGGAGTAAAGGCAGATGGTACCCAGAAAGAGAAATCAGGTTGAACATATACCCAGCCACTGGTAGAATCTGCGCAGCCATAAGAATTTTCGACTAAAAGAGTAACCAGGTATTGTCCTTCGCTTGGATATGTATGAGAGAAAGATGATATATTATAAGTTGTGCCATCGCCCATGTTCCAGAGCCATGTAATAGGAGTACCACTTGAATTATCTATAAAATTAATAACGGGGTTAAAAGAAGAAGCCACAGAAGGATTGGCAACGAAATTAGCAACAGGAGTAGGACTAACTATAAGTACAATACTTGCACTATTAGTACATAAATTAGCATCAGTAACAACAACAGTATAAGTAGTTGTAGCATGCGGACTGACGACAAGGGAAGATTGGGTTGCATGTCCTCCCAAAGAAGGATCGACAGGGCTTGATGACCATAAATATGTTAATCCCCCTGTTGCAACAAGGTTTGCAGGTTCACCACCACATATAACACCTGGATCAACGGAAGCTGTTGGCACAGGTGGCGGATTTACTGATACTATAACGGAATCTATTGCATCACAAACGCCATTGACTGTAACATAATATATAGTTTCTACTAATGGACTGACATAAATAACATTAGATGTAGAACCATTACTCCATAAGTATCCTGTACCTCCACTCGCCTGTAAAGTCGCCGTACCATTGGTACAAATAGTTGTATCATTACTTAATGTGGCATTCCCAGAGCCAACATAAACAATAACCTGTTCGGTAACACTTTGTCCACAAGCATCATTAACTATAACACTATAAGTAGTAGACATTGTTGGAGTAACGGTAACTGATTGCGTTGTACCAGCTCCGTTGCTCCAGTTATAAGTATACGGAGTTAATCCACCATTAGGATTAACAGAAATTGTAGTAGAAGAATTACAAATAGTAATATCGGGGCTTGAAGTAGCCTGAAGTGTAGAATTATCATATATATATATGGTAACAGTATCTTTCCCGCAAGCGGATGTTTGAACAATAAACTGAACTGTTTCAAAACCTTCGATAATATTATCCATAATGGGAGTAATAGTAATTGTAGCAGAATCCTGCCCTGCTGGGATTGATAATGAAGATGGTATTTGATTATAATCTACGCCGTTGGTAGCAGTACCTGAAATAGTATAATTAATAAGATAATTGCTGGTAGCCGGTTTTGAGAGTACAAAAGAAATTGTAGCATCGCTGCAACCTTCAATAGCATTTAAACCCAAAGATGGCACAGTATAATAAGTATTAATTGAGATGCCCGTACTTGAAAAACTGTTTTCTTCAAGGAATACAGCAGAATCATAAGAAGAATCTCCTGCATCACCAATTGCAATTTTTATACTATATTGAACACATGGAGTAACAAGAGCCCAGGCAGTTAAAACAGTTGTAAAGCCATCATAAACAATAGTTTGACCATTCATTCCCTGATTGTCTACATAATAATAATAATAAGGAGAACTCACATTATTGACATTATTAATAGTAACAGGCAAGGTAGTATTAGGAATAAGAGCAATATTTTTAAAATTATAATTGCCACCGGATGGATTAGGCCCACTTATGAAAAAACCGAATACATCATTAAAAGAAGAATTAACCCATTCAGGGTATTCTTCAGAAGCAAAGACATATCTAAATTTAATAGTATCAGATTGCGGAATAAAATTGAATTGCAATACAGAAGCATCATACACGGTATATCCAGGGATTAATGTAGCAAGTTGGGGATCGCTACCGGTAGAATTTGTAGTACTTGCAAAATTAGAAACGGGACCAGGAGCTTGTGTAACATTGCCTGTTGACATAATAACTCCACTTTTTAATCCAAGATTTGTAGGAATGGTGCCAGTTGTAAAATACCCAATAGAATTGGCAGCCCCTGAGTAGGTTACATTGCTAACAGTAACCCCACTACCAACAAGAACATTTTGTACAAGTTGAGTTGGGGTCATTCCTGTGTTAATAATTAATTGAGCATATAAAATATCACTTGAACTCAAAATGATTATGAAACAGGCTATTATTTTTTTTAATAAACGCTGATTAAATATGTCAAGGTATTTTTTTAACATAAACTCTATTAATTTTAATTTACCTTATAATTGTAACAATGCCATTAAATGGTTTATTAAATTTAGCCTGATTTAAAATAAAATAATACACTCCATCGGAACAGTTGCCACCATCCCAATCATTTTTATAATCTGTACTTTCATAAACTTTTCTTCCCCATCTATTATAAACTGTCAGAGTACTTCCTGGAAAATATTCAAGATTTTTAATAACAAATTTATCATTAATACCATCTCCATTGGGAGTAAATACATTATATATTTCAATTGGGCATTCAATATTTACAGTAACTGAATTGCTAACAGAAGCGTTTCCACAAGTATCTATAACTGTTAAAATATAAGTTGTAGGTTGCAGGGGGCTAACATCAAGATTTGGTAAGTTGCTAATAGCAGTTGTATCAATATCGGTATTCCATTTATAATAAAAAGGTCCATAACCTCCTATAAGCATAGATGTCAAGTTAGCAACTTCACTAAATGGGGGTTGCGAGCATATAAGAGTTTTCCCCTGTATTTGAACTTTCATTTTATCAACATTTTGAATATAAATAATAGCTCTAACTGTATCGTGGGAACAAGAAAGAATTTGTGGAACAGAAATAATAATAGTTTCATCGGTTTCAGAAATATCATCAAAGACAGGATTAATAACAAGAAAAGCAGAATCCTGGCCTGGAAGAAAATACACACTGTCAGGTATTGGGTTTCCAGCAAGATCTTGATAATCAATGCCATTGACAGCGGTTCCTCCTATCATATAATGTATTGTAAAAGGTTGTACACTTGCGGCATTGTCGCGTGTGAAAATAAAAGTTGCAGCTCCACAGCCTTCTATCATAATAGAATCATTAGTAGTTGCAATAGCACTTATAGTGACAGTGGGAGAGCTAAAACTTTTAGCTTCCAGAAAAACCCCAGAATCATAAATACCATCACCTGCATCTGCAATAGCTAATTTAATATGATATGTTTCGCAAGCGACAACGTGTGCCACTGCCTGTAATACTTTTGTAAAACCATCATATTGAATAGTTGTTCCCCCTACATTATTAACATAATAATTACTATGAGATAAAGACAGGCATTGAGATGCAGAATATCCTGGACCTGGAGCACCGCCATTAATGGAATTAATAGCGACAGGAGTATTGGTATTGGGGATTAAGGCAATGTTCTTATTATTGTATGTACCTCCAAGAGGATTAGGGCCTGTAAGGAAAAAGGCAAAAACGTCATTATAATCTGAGCATACATATTCAGGATATTCTTCGGAGCCAAAAACGTAATTAAATTTAATGGTATCAGAAGCTGGCACAAAGTCAAATTCTAATATTGCTGCGTCATAAGTATCATAACCTGCAATAGATGTTAATTGAGCATTTCCTGGTTGATACAAATTAACGCCTGCAAAATCCGAATTATTAGGACCAACAGCATCATTAATGTTACCTGTTGATAATATAATACCATAAGGAATATTCAGGTTTGTGGAAGAAGCAGTAAATTTTCCAATAGCTAATGAAGAACCTGTAAATTGTATATTAGAAACGGTAACACCAGAGCCCAGTAAAACATTTTGTACCAATTGCTGGGGTGTCATTGTATTATCAATCACAAGTTGAGCATAAGAATTAATTGATAATTCACAAATGAATAATACAAAAACCATCAGTTTAGTAATAGAAAATCTTATCATAGTCCTGTTCAGATAATTGAATTTAAATTTATACTTCAAACATAATAAAAAAGTTTCTTAATCAATTAAAACATAAAAAATATTAAAATTAAAAAAGCAGAAGTAAAGATAGACATTATATTATATATTCAAGTTGCTTAATTGATTATAAAATAAATTTTTATTATTTATCATATAGTTTTTATTAATTTTATTGAAAGACAATATATTAATTATTATAATTACGTTTTTTAAATTCCGTTAGACCTTTTTTTAAAAAAGAAACAAAATCATTTGAGTTAAGGTTATAAGCAACGGGAGCTGTAAGCAAAGCCTTGGAAGCGTCTTCCGGTTTTTTTAGTTCTATTGAAGGGTCTAATAATACATAAAAAGGTTGAGCATTAACATTGAAAAAAGAAATCTGAAAATCTGCATGTTTTTTACCAATAGTTTTTTTTGGTTTATGGTCAAAGATAGATATACTCCATTCATTTTCGGGCAATTTAGTTTTATCATCTACATATAATGCAACAACAACAAATTCATTTTTTAACAAATCGAGTACTTCTGGTTTTGCCCAGACATTTGCTTCCATTTCTCTACAATTAACGCAGCCATGACCGGTAAAATCGAGGAATATTGGTTTATTAAGTTGTTTGGCACAAATTCTTCCTTCTTCATAATCAAAATAGCCTTTAAGGCCATGAGGTAAATGAAAATATTCAGAATACTCGGGTTTACTACAAAGTTCTTTTGGTTCCAATATCTTTGTATCGGATTTATTTTCTCTTATTATTCTGTTTATATCAAAATCGATAGATTGTTGTGGTGGCAGGTAACCTGCTAAAACTTTGAGAGGAGCGCCAAACATTCCGGGTATCATATATATTACAAATGCAAATACAATAATGGCTGTTATTAATCTTGGAACGCCTATATATTGAAGTTGATCATCATGTTTAAGTTTCAATTTACCGATGAGATAAAGTCCCATTAATGTAAAGATAATAATCCATAAGGCGAGATAGACTTCTCTGTCTAGGATACCCCAATGGTAGGTTTGGTCAGCAATACTTAAAAATTTAAGACCAAGAGCCAGTTCAAGAAATCCAAGGACAACTTTAACAGAGTTGAGCCAACCACCTGATTTTGGCAATTTACTTAATAAAGACGGGAAAAAGGCAAAAAAAGTGAAAGGTATTGACAGTGCTATAGAGAAGCCCAACATTCCTATTAAGTATGGAACCTACCAGTGGTCCTGTGCATGAAAATGATACCAGAACAAGGGTAAAAGCCATAAAGAAAGGAGCAAAAATGCCGCCTTTGTCAGATTGTTTGTCAGATTTGTTAATGAGCCAGCCTGGCAATGTAATTTCGAACATACCAAGAAAAGAACAGGCAAATATTAAAAATATAAGAAAAAATAAAATATTAGGCAGCCAGTGAGTACTAAGCCAGTTGGCAAAATTAACACCCAATGTTAGTGCTACCAATGTACCAACTACTGTATAAATCAATATTATTGAAATGCCGAAAAAAGTTGCTTGAAGCCTTGATTTCTTTGGAGCATTGCTGTCGTGCATAAAAAAACTAACCGTCATAGGTATCATTGGGAAAACGCAAGGAGTTAATATGGCTGCAAGTCCTGTTATAAAAGCAAACAAAAACAATTTCCATAAAGACATTCCTTTAATATTATTAATATTTGAAGAATTTAAGGTTGATGCAGCATAATTGTGAATCAGGGAATCATTGCTAATTTTTTTAACAGTATCAATAAAAGCATTATCAACAGATTGAGTATCTATATTTTCAACAAGTATTTTATCAGGTATTTTTACTTTAATTTGGAAATTGAAGGTGCCAGGTACACACATTCCTTCTATGCAGGATTGATAATCGATGGTGCCAGTAATGATAAAAGGTTTTGGGGAAAGTATTTTAATTTTTTGTTTAAAAGTTACTTCTTTTGTAAAATAACTGACAGTAAGTTGAAAGACATCATCAAATTCTTCAATTGGTTTAGGTTCTTTCAATTTGCCAATAATTTCATAATTTTTATTTTTTTCAAAAGAGATATTAAGTGGCATAGAAGCCTTTGGATTACTTGATTGAGCAAAAATATGCCATTTATCTTCTATATTGGCTTTAAATAAAAGTTCGGCTTCATTATTAGCGAGGTAAATTACGGAAGTTTCCCATTGCACTGGTTCATAAATTTGAGCAAAAGTGAAATTTAGTTTTACAGAAGTTATTAAAAGAAAAACTATTGAAAATTTAAACAAATTATTCATCTCTGATTCGTTATTAAATCAAGTAACCATAAAATTTGAATAGACAAAAATACATAATTAATATTTTTGGAAAATACATATTTTTTTTGTACTGTCAGTAATCTTGTATCTATCGTCAATTCTCATACCTATAAGCCATACAATATTATTATCATTTGAACAGAAAAGATATATATTATTTTTAAAAGTCACTGGAATTTTGTTATTAATAAGGAAGTCACTTATTTTTTGAGATTTTTTCATACCAAGTGGAAAAAACTTATCACCATTTTGCCATTTTCTTATTTTAAGAGGAAATTTCAGTTTTTCATAGTCGAGACAAGCAATATTGCTATCAGTTGGAATAATAAAATCATTTTTTCTCTCTAAATAAGTTATATTAAGTTTTATAGGATGCAGTATGTTTAAATCTCCATTATTAATTATTATTTCATCATTATCGGCTAAATCATTTTTCTTTTTCAGTTCAGTAATAATAATTTTATCTCTGTCAATAACAAGACAATGTGTAGTAGATAAAAATTTTTTACCTGAATTTTTGTTATAAATAGTAGTAAGTATATTGTCAATAATATTATATTTAAACCCATATATTTTAATAAATTCAAATAAATAAAGTTTTACTGGGGATAATTTTTTAAGTTTATTGGTATCAATTTCAAGATAATCATTATATTGTTTAATAAGCTTTGGTTTAGTTTTAACAATAATATTGTCAATAAATTCAACTGCTTCAGAAATTTTTTGAGTTGATGATAATATAGAATTTTCAGTTTCTGGATAAATTTCTTTCATAGTGGGAAGTAATTGTTTTCTGATTTTATTTCTAAGGTATTTAAGGGAATTATTAGTAGCATCTTCTCGAAATGTCAGGTTATTATTTTTAGCATATTTTAAAATTTCAGTCTTGTAAGTAAAAAGCATTGGATGTATAATTTTACCTGATATAACTTTTATTCCACCGAGAGCATTTAAGTTTGAACCTCTTAACAGGTTGATAAGGAAAGTTTCTATCTGATCGTCCAGATGGTGAGCAGTAGCGACATATTGGAATGAGAACTCATCACATAGATCATAAAACCATTTAAATCGTAATTCTCTTGCTGCCATTTGTATTGAGATGCCATTATTTTTAGCATATTCAGCAGTATTAAATTTTTTAGAAAAGCATTTAACATTATATTTAGATGCGAGATTTTCAACAAATTCCTGATCGAGATATGAATCATTACCTCTCAGTAAAAAATTTGCATGAGTTATTGAAAATTTATAGCCTGTTTTATGAAAGATGTCGCACATTACGACAGAATCCACTCCACCACTCACGGCAAGCAACAGATTAAAATTATCATCTGGTAGGGGTAGATTATTATTTTTAATAAATTCAAGGAACTTTTCAATCATAATAATGCAAAGTTATTCAAAAAGCAGGGAGCCGTATAATTTATAAATATAGGGCTTTTGTATCTAATAAAAGAATGTTATTTTATTTCCCAGGTATCGCCACTGTTCAAAAGGTCGTTAACGGTTCTAATTTTTGAATTTTGTTTAGCCTGTGATATTTGTTCTTCAACAAGGTCATCATAAGTTGGGTACATAGCTGAGCGAATAACGCCAAGTGCGACAGGGAAATTAGGTGGTTGCATTTTGGCAAGCATAAGATGAATACCGGGATCCTGTTGATACTGGTCGTGGATTAGTATATTTTTTTCTGTAATTTCATTTTTGCCAATAGTAGCCACATCTAGTTTTGTGCCGTTAAGAATAATTCCTTTATCTTTATTTTTCCCAAAAATCATAGGTTCTCCATTTTTAAGATGCAGTTGAAAGTCATCTTTAACATCTTTTCTTGTAATAGCAGAATGAATTTTGTCGTTGTAAATAACACAGTTTTGCAATATTTCTATAACAGAAGTTCCATCATGTTTAGCTGATTCAAACATAACATCTGTCATCATTTTCACATTAGTATCGGTAACTCTTGCGAAGAAAGTGCCTTGAGCACCAAGTACCAGTTCTCCTGTATTAAAAGGGTGTTCAATAGTACCTTGTGGGGAAGTTTTAGTAATTTGTCCCATTGGAGTAGTAGGAGAATATTGTCCTTTTGTTAAGCCATAAATCATATTATTGAACAAGATAATGTTTACATCAATATTTCTGCGAATAATATGAATAAAATGGTTCCCTCCTATTGCCATAGAATCACCGTCTCCTGTGGCGATCCAGACGCTAAGTTTCGGATTTGCTATTTTAACTCCCGAAGCGATGGCAGTAGCTCTTCCGTGAATTCCATGGAATCCATAAGTATTAACATAATATGGGAATCGTGAAGAGCAGCCAATACCTGACACAACGCAAAAGTTTTCTTTTTTATAGCCTATTTTAGGAAAGACATTAGCAACAGCTGTAAGTATAGCGTATGAGCCACAGCCCGGGCACCATCTTACCATCTGGTCACTGACAAAATCTTCTTTGGTCAGTTCAACATCTGAACGATCTATTGTATTTTGTATCATTATAATTCCTCCTTAAAAATCTTTTTAAATTTTTCAACTAATTCAGTAATAGTAAAGGGCAATCCCTGTATTTTATTATATTGTAAATAATTATGTTGTGGATATTTCATTCTGAGATAATTTGCAAATTGCCCGGCATTGAGTTCACAGACAAGAATTTTTTTAAATTTTGAAAGTATTTCATTTGTATTTTTAGGTAAAGGCATAATATAATTAAAGTGAGCGTGACTTACTTTAATTCCTGATGATATTGCCTGTTCTACTGCTGAAAACACAGTTCCATAAGTCCCGCCCCAACTAACGACAAGTAATTCACCATTATCTTCTCCATATATTTCTTGTAATGGTAATCTTTCGGCTACAAG
>JAKIYJ010000026.1 GCA_022708585.1 Bacteroidota bacterium | reverse complement strand
AATAATTTTATCCATACATTAGTATTAAAAGAGTCATCAAATAATCCCATTATGAATGCAAGAGTAGCGGCCCATATCAGGCCAAGAAATGTATAATTATATAATAATGCAGTTGGGTCTAAAAAATAGGGATAAGCTATTACCGAAAGAAGGAAACAAATGTAAAATGAAATACCACCAAGAGAAGGTTTGTTAACAAAAGACCATCTTGGCTGTACAACTTCCTTGTCGCGTATGCCGAGGGTTTTAGAGAATCGGAGTAATAATTTATTTATTATAATTGAAAAAATCAATGTTACAACAAAGAAAATACTGTATACCAGAATAAAATATTTAGTAGAACCTGCCATAGTTAAATTAGAAAAAGTGTTATAAAAAATCGTTAAATATAAACAAATGGGCTTATAAAATTTTCAAACAAAGGAGCATTTGCATCTTTTTCGGATAACAAGGGAACTGTTGTGCCCCAATCTATATTAAGTATTGGGTCGTTCCATCTAATTGCACTTTCTGATTGTTTATTGTAATAATTAGTACATTTATATGAAAAAATATTATTTTCATCTAAAGAGATATAGCCGTGTGCAAAACCTGCTGGAATATAAAACATCAAGTTATTTTTTTCAGATAGAATTTGGGTTTCATATTTTCCGTAGGTTGGAGAGTTAGTTCTTATATCAACAGCCACATCAATAACAGTTCCTTTAATAACTCTTACGAGTTTTGCCTGTTCATAAGGTGGTTTTTGAAAATGTAATCCTCTTAAAACGTTTTTTATTGATTGAGATTGGTTATCCTGAACAAAATTTAAATCAATTCCTGCTTTTCGAAAGATTTCATAATTATAAGATTCAAAAAAATATCCTCGTGCATCGTAATATACATCAGGTTTAATCAGAAGTAAACCTTCAATTTTACATTTTATAAACTCCATAATTATTTTTTGATGTTTCTTTTTTTCTTTCTTTTTCTTGGTAAAGGAATAATTTTACTTAATCTTTTAAAAAAAGTATTTTTTTCTTTTTTATGTTTTTCGTCATCATAATATCCGTATCCATACCCATACCCATACCCGTATCCGTATCCGTATCCATACCCGTATCCGTATCCGTATCCATAACCATACCCGTATCCATAATTTTTTTTGGATTTGTAGGAATAATAACGGTTTTGTATTTCAACGCTATTCAGGATATAAGAAAGATGAGTTATATTGCTACCTTCAATTAAATTTTCCATACTTTCTATAAAGAAACGTTTGGAATAGTCTGCTTTAAAGACATATATTGGATAATCAGCCAGTTGTAAGGCACGCATACCATCGGTAACAATACCGATAGGGGGATTATCAATGATTATAAAGTTATAACGTTTTTTTAGCAAGGTAAGGGCTTGTTCCATTTTAATGCCCAGAATAAGTTCATAAGGATTAGGGGGGACAGGACCGGCTGTTATAAAATCAAGGTTTTCGAGGTTGCTGTGACGAATACAATCTTCAACATTATCTTTACCTGAAAGAATAGTACTCATACCTCTCTTATTGTCAACTCCAAAGCCAACGTGAATTTTTGGTTTACGCAGGTCAAGGTCTATTACTACAATTTTTTTGTCCGAGAATGATAATACACCTGCGAGGTTGATAGAGACGAATGTTTTTCCTTCACCAGAGATAGTAGAAGTTATTGCAATTATTTTAGAACCGGGGTCATCATTAATAAACTGCATATTTGTTCTTATAGCTCTCATAGATTCAGCTATAAGACTTTTAGGATTTTTATCAACAATTAACTGTGAAACAGGGATTCTATCCTTATATCGTGGAACAACACCAAGAGCTGGAGCGGTTGTATATTTTGCAACATCGTGTAATGTAGTGATAGTATTATATAAAAGATATTTTGTTATTATAAGTATAATACCCAGTAAAAGTCCAACAATAAGGCTTCCAACCCATATTAGATGTCTATTAGGTGAGATGGGAGTTTTAGGTACTTTTGCATATTGTAAAATAATATTTTTGGAAACAAAACCAGCTTTATCGATTAAATATTTTGCTTTTGTATCAATGAGTTGATTATAAAACCTTTCATTAATATTATAAATTCTCTGCAAACTTGAATATTGAATTTTATCATATCTTTCAGATTCCTGATCAAGAAAAGTATCGTATTCATTAATTCTTTGCTGGACTTCAAGTTTTCTTTTTGCAATATTTTCCTTTAAAGCCTTAATATGTTCTATCAGTATTTTTTTTTGTATATTTATCTGGTAATCTATTGATTTAATTTCGCCACTATTAGGTGTTACAGAATATAAAAGGAGTTCACGTTTTGTAAGTAAATCTTTAAGACTGGTTATCAAATTTGTAAAAGAAGATTGAAATTCACTTCCAGAAATAATAGCTATCAATTTATAAATATCAATATCATTATTATTGGTTATGAATTTTTCTATTGTTAATAAATTATTTTCTTCGACGTTTAGTTGAATTAACTGGTTATCAAGGTCTGACAATCGAGTTGTAGCAGTTGGTAATTGTATATTTTGGAACTCGTCTATATTATAGGTTTTTCTAAAACTTTCGAGGTTATTTTCTGCAGTAATCAGGTTATCATAGCTAACAGCCAGTTGATTATCTATAAATTTTAATGTTTTATCAGCACTTTCAGCTTTTTTATCCAAATCATAATTCATAAATTCTTCTATAA
Organism: Bacteroidota bacterium; assembly: GCA_022708585.1. Classification (GTDB taxonomy): domain Bacteria; phylum Bacteroidota; class Bacteroidia; order Bacteroidales; family JAKIYJ01; genus JAKIYJ01. The sequence continues at coordinate 8,804 of JAKIYJ010000026.1, read as the reverse complement.
TTGCATTAACTATATCAGCGGCTTTTTCGGCATTTCTATCAGAATATGAGATTGAAATTGTTTTAGCTTTGGGGTTGGCAATATTAATATTTAGTCGTGGTGCGTAATATTCAGCGATATCAACCGGGTTATTAATAATGAAAAAATGTGTATTTTTCAAAAGATTGTAGGAAGCTATTTCACCTGATTCGGTAGTTCTCATTGAAACTTTCAGAGTTACTTCTGGGAAAATGGCTGTTTCGCTAATATAGAATTCCTGGTCTCGAGAGATATCACCTGGTAAGAAATAAGAAATTGCATATTTATTTTTGGAAATAAATTGAATATATATTGGTATTCCATATATTTCGGAGTTGTTTACCTGTGCTTCAATTACATAAGGATTAGTTTTATATTGTTCCTGATTTAGAATTCTACCTTTACGATAGTAAGAAATATCCAATGGCAATTTAGAGAGGGCTTGTTTCAAAAAGACCGGGGATCGCATCAATGCTATTCTTGCTGTTAAATCTGCTCCTTCATCATCTATTTTAAGATTTCCCAACAGCAATTGATTTGTTTTATCTTGGACATCCAGTTGAACTATTGCTTTTGTTTCATATAATGGATATGTATATCTTAAATACAGGAAAGCAATAAGGGCTGCAACAGCGACAAATATTACTAAAAAAATAAAATTCTTTTTTGTAATATGCAAAAGGAGCCCGAGGTCAAATTCGTCATTATAGCTGGGTATTTTCTTTTTTTCAGGAGGCATTTATATTATTATTATTTATTTTATAATATTATATATTATCATTATGGTTGAAAAGAGAGTTAAATAGGGTGTAACATTTTCGAGTATTTTTTGAGTAACTCTGTCTCTGGGTTGGAGATAAATGATGTCATTAGCCTGTACTATAATATTTCCCTGTCGCAGACCTTCAATTTTAGACAGGTCAATCAAATATACTTCAGGATTGTTTAAATCACCGCGTACCAATTTAATACGATGAGTTTTTACATTATCAGTGCCGCCAGTTTGAGCAATAATTTCTAATAAAGTAGTATTTGGGCGTTGTAAATTTATAACCGTAGCCTGATTGCCTCCTTTAAATACCAAAACTCTTGTATTTGTTACTGATAATAAAGCGAAAGGTTGCTGATAGTATTTTGCATATTTTGATTCAATTAATTTTTCGGCTTCTCTCAATGTCATTCCCTGTACATAAACTCTGTCAATAAGTGGTAATCTAACTGTTCCGTCATGTTCAACTGTAAAAGTTGTAGTTGGAGTTCCACCTTGTGAATATTGCTCTCCCATCACTCTCACGAGGTTTTCTCCATTATTAGAATAAAGTATAAAATTTAATTTATCATAAGGTGCCAGTCTATATTCATCAGTATAAACAGGATAATCCGGTAATCTCGCATAAGGGTATCCCGGTTTCATACGCATCATCCTTGATGGATCAAAAACCTTACACGAACTGATTAATATTGTGGATGAAAGTAAAATTACTATTAACTTAAATTTCATTTATATTATTTTAAACCAAATTTACAAATGCAGTTTTTATCAAGACAAAATTAGATAAAAAATTCATTAATAATCCATAAAATATTAAAATGCTTTATTGTATAAATTGTATAAATAATATGGCTCTATTCAAAATAAATGTTGTCCAAAAATCTTGTTCCCTCATACATATCTCAATAAATGATTAATAATAAAGCATTAATTTTAAGATTAAACTTTGTATAGCAGACAAAGAAAATTTTCTTTGTCTACACTTTAAAATCAGCATTTTGCTATTATGCCCTTCTCGTCCTCGTTACAAACGAGAACGAGAAACGGAAAAATCACCGCTGCGGAAATAATATTTTCAAACCTCTCTATTTTCATAACACCAATAACTTTACAAACTTTACAAACTTTACAAACTTTACAAACTTTACAAACTTTACAAACTTTACGAACTTTACAAACTTTACAAACTTTACGAACTTTACAAACTTTATGAACTTTATGAACTTTATGAACTTAATGTATTATGCATAATTACAACAATTTTTTAGAATAAAGCCAAAAATATTAAGTCAGAGAATTAAAATTTTACTTTACTTTTATCAAGTAATTTATAATAAAGTTCGCTCATATCTTTTATTAGTCGTGTATAATGAAATTTTGATTTAACATATTCCCAGCCATTGATTGATAATTTTGTTCTGAGGTTTTCATCTTCTACAAGCCTGATAAGGTTATCAACGAATTCATTATCATTTTTACTCAATAATGCAGTTTTGTTTGGAATAACAATATTTTCTATACCTCCCACATTAGTTGAAACAATAGCTTTATTTGCTGCTTGTGCTTCAATTAAACTAACTGGTGTACCTTCGTTTAAAGATGTTAATGCAATGATATCCATTCCTGCATTAACATAATCTATTTCTTTTATCCAGGAAGTGAACATAATTTGGGGCTTGGTACAGGTCAAACTGTGTTCGGCAGTCCAGGTAAGTCCTAATTTTGTTGCATAATCTTCCATTTTATGTTTGTCTTCCCCGTCTCCAACTATAAAAGCTCTTATTTTTTTATCAGTTTTTTGAACAAGATTATGAATTGAATTTAAAAATAAAGTATGATTTTTAATTGGTACGATGCGCCCTATTATTCCAATGGCAATCTCATCATCATCTATGTTAAATTTTTTTCTAAACAAGGTTCTTTTGGCGTTCATATTTTCCTGAAATTTTGATAAATCAAATCCTAATGGTATAATTTTGATTTTATCTTCATCGCAAATTTTGTATTTATCAATTAAATCATTTTTTTGATTTTCACTTAGAGCTATTATACAGGATGATTTTTTAGCAAGTTTTCTTTCGATAGATTTATAAAAATTAGATTTAAAATTGCTGAAATATGCGTCAAAAACGTGCCCGTGAAAAGTATGAATAATAACAGGTACTTTAAGTTCATAAGCGGCTTCTCGCCCAATAGCTCCAGCTTTTGAAGCATGAGTATGGACAATGTCGGGTTTAAAATTCCTTATTATTTCTTTTATTTTTTGTAATGCTTTATAATCCTGTAATGGGTCCAAAGACCTTTTCATTTCAGAAATAATTATTGGTTTCAGCCCAAGATTTTTAACAATATATTCAGAATTTTCTTCTGAATCTTCTTTATTTCCACCAATCAATAATGTTTCAAATTCTGATGGCATATAACGAGATAAGTATGCAGCATTATAAGTAGGGCCACCCAGATTGAATCTGTTAATTATTCGTAAAATTTTTGGCATAACATAAATTTGACATACAAATTTAAAAATCAATTATCTATTTGCTAAATATTTTTTATACCAGTATTGAAAAACTATTAATCCGTATATTCTTGCTACTGATTCATCGGGATTGGATGAAAAAAGTTTATTTTTTAATTTTAAAATTTCATTATAATTAAAAATTTTTTGTTCTTTAATAAATGTTTCAGAGAGTAAATCATTTTCTATTAAATTTTTTAAATCGGTTCTAAACCATTTAAGTAAAGGTACTTCAAAACCATGTTTGCTTCTATTAAGAAGTTGATCAGGAAGCAAATGTCCAAAAGTCTCCAATAAGATAATTTTTCTTTTTCTGTTATTAATTTTATACTGGTATGGGAGTGAAAACATAAAATTTACCAGTTCGTGGTCGAGGTAAGGGACTCTAACTTCTATGGAATTAGCCATTGACATAAGGTCAACTTTTACAAGCATATCATTTTGGAGAACAAGGTGCATATCTGCGTACAGAACTTGATTTAAATCTCCATTGGAAGTAAAAGTTGAGAGTATTTTATTTTGTTTTTCCTTAAAATCAGAAAGTGCAACGGGTTGATTAAGCAGGGATAGGGCTTCATTAACATTGGTAAATGCACACCAGCGCCAGTATCTTTCTTTTTCAGATAATGATATTCCATTTGTAAACCTTTTAAGTTGTCGAATTATGTTTCCGTATTTAGTGTTTCTTGATTTTGGCAAAATATTCCATAAAGGTGAAGCAAGTTTTAAAAAAGGGGAGAAGGCTGAAAATTTTCTGGCGTAATATTCAGCCAGATGTTTATTGTAACCACCGAAAAGTTCATCAGCACCATCGCCCGATAAAGCAACTGTAACGTGATTGCGGGTATTTTTGCTTAATATGTATACAGCTAGTGCAGAAGAATCACCATAAGGTTCATCAATATAATTCAGAATATTGTAAAATTCATTAAAAATATCGTCAGTGGTTAAAGAAAATTCAGTATGATTGGTATTATATTTTTGGGATACAAGTCGAGCATAGTAAGTTTCGTCAAACAAAGGTTCATCTTTAAAACCAATTGTAAAAGTATTAAGGTTTTTTACTTGTTTAGCGGCAAGTGCAACTATTATTGATGAATCAATTCCTCCACTTAGGAATGCACCTAATGGCACATCCGATACAAGCCTTTTTGTTACAGATTGTTCAAGTAATGTTTCAAGTTGCTGGCTTGCCTGTTCCATTGATATATTGTTGTAATTATTATTATCAATGATAGCAGGAATATTGTAATAGCATTCTTTTTCAAATTCTTTTCCTTTTAGTCTTAGCCAACTGCCGGGGGTTATTTTTTTTACTTCCTTAAAAATAGAATCTGGAGCAGGAATATAGTTTAGTTGTAAATAATTTAGCAGAGAGGTATAATCAAGGGTTAAATTTATGTTGTATGCCATAATAGCTTTCATTTCGGAAGCAAAAATCAGTTTATCGCTGTCTTTATAAATCAATAGCGGTTTAATTCCAATTCTATCCCTTGCTATAAACAGTTCTTCTGTTTCCTTATCATATATTGCGAAAGCAAAAAATCCTTGAAGTCTGTCAAGACATTTTTCTTTGTTAAGGATATATAATTTAAGTAAAACTTCGGTATCAGAGTTACTTTTGAAATATTGTCCTTTATTAATTAATTCCTGTTTTAACTGTTTAAAATTATATATTTCGCCATTATAAACTATCACGTATCTTTGTGTTTCATCGAGAAAGGGCTGGGAAGCGGATTCTGAAACATCAATTATTGAGAGGCGGGTATGACCTAATGCAACATTTTGATTTATGTATATACCTTGATTATCAGGTCCTCTTTTGTTTAAAGCCTGTATAGCTTTTTCTATTTCGGGGAAAAATGATTTTCCCTTATCATTAAAAGCATAAATGCCAGTTATTCCACACATTATTGAAATATATCAAATATGAATTGCAATATTATATGCAGAGGCAGCTGCTTCCATAATAGATTCTGAAATTGTGGGATGTGGAAATATCATTTCAGATAATTGTCGAGCAGTGATATTAAATTTTTTTGCTAAAACTGTACTTTCAATGATTTCAGTTACATTAGATCCAATGGCATGCACTCCTATCAGTTTATCCGTTTGAGCATCAATGATAATTTTTACAAAGCCTTCCATTTCGCCGGCGGCGCAAGCTTTTCCTGAGGCTGTAAATGGAAATTTGCCTGTTTTGATTTGATATCCTTTTTCAATAGATTCTTTTTCAGTATATCCAGTTGATGCTATTTCGGGTTGAGTATATATGCAGGATGGGATATTTTTATAGTTAAGTGGTTCTGGGTTTTGACCTGCGATTTTTTCAACACATATAACAGCTTCTTTTGAAGCGATATGAGCCAGTGCAGGTCCTGGAGTTATGTCTCCTATTGCATAATAGCCTTCAATATTTGTTTTATAGAATTCATCTACTACAATTTTACCATTTTCGGTTTTTATTTTAGTTTCTTCAAGTCCTATATTTTCAATATTTGAAGTGATTCCAGCAGCTGAAAGTACAATTTCTGCTTCTATAGTTTCTTCTTTACCTTGTTTTGTATTAACAGTTATTTTGCATAATTCATTATGTTTGTCAACGGAAATAACATTAGTTGAGGTTAATACTTTTATACCAGTTTTTTTAAAAGAACGGGCAAGATATTTAGATATTTCTTCATCTTCAAGAGGTACTATTTCGGGCATAAATTCAACAAGTGTAACCTGTGTCCCAATAGAATTGTAAAAATAAGCAAATTCACTTCCAATAGCACCTGAACCAATAATAAGTATAGATGATGGTTGTTTTGTAAGTGCAAGTGCTTCACGGTATCCAATAATTTTATTTCCATCCTGTTCAATTCCCTTTAATTGGCGTGATCTGGCGCCAGTAGCTATTATAATATTTTTTGCGTTATAAATAGTTGTTTCGTTGTTATTAAATGTTACTTCAACTTTTTTATCTGGTAAAACTTTAGCTTTGCCTTTTATGAGAGTTATATTATTTTTTTTAATAAGATAATCTATCCCTTTACTCATAGTTTGGGCAATTTGTCGACTTCTTTTTACCATAGTTTCAAGGTCAGGTTTTGCATTTTGAAATTGGGCAGAAATGCCGTAATCACTTGCATGTTTAATATATTGAAAGACCTGAGCACTTTTCAAGAGAGCCTTTGTAGGAATACAGCCCCAGTTAAGACATATTCCACCAGGGTCAGCCATTTCAACAAGAGCTGTTTTAATCCCTAACTGTGAAGCTCTGATAGCAGCGACGTAACCACCAGGCCCACTTCCTATTACTATTAAGTCAAATTCCATTGTATTTTATTTGTGTTCATTAATGTAATTAAATTTCTGTAATCTTTCAATCTGTTGTTGTATCAGCTCTATTTTTCTTATAGTATCAGATTGTTTCTTTTTTTCCAGTTCAACAATTTTTGCAGGAGCATTTTGTACAAAATTTTTGTTTGAAAGTTTTATTTCAATAGATGCAAGAAATTTATCAAGATGTTCAAGTTCTTCTGTTAATTTTATCAATTCAGTTTTATTATCAATATTTATATTTGAAGGAATAAAAAATTCAGAAGTTCTGCAAACGAATGAAAAAGCATTTTCGGGTTTTGTTGTTGAATAATTTATTTCAGAAAGATTGCATAATTTGATAATAATACTGATAAATTTATCAAGTTGTATTAAATCACTTTTTTTGTTGGTGACAAGAGAAATTTTATCTTTAAAATTTATGTTTTTTTCTTTTCTTATTGTTCTTATTGACATTATAATGTCGGAGGCAAAGTTAAAATCTTTTAATATATCAGTATTTATATTTGCAGGTTCTGGCAATAGATTTCTTTCTTTCAGGCAATGATAGATCTCTTCGGTGATAAAAGGCATAAAAGGGTGCAATATTTTCATAAGTTTTTCGAAAAAATCTATTGTTGCATTGAAAGTAAATGTGTCGACAGTTTTATCAGTAGAAGCAGGTTTTATTATTTCAAGGTACCAGGAGCAGAAATCGTCCCAGATTAGTTTGTAAATAGTCATAAGAGCATCGGAAATTCTATATTTTTCGAAGTGTTCGTTTATAATATTGATTTGTTCTGACAATTTAGATTCGAACCAGGCAATTGCAGTGAGGGCGTAATTGGGAGTGTACTGTTCTTTTACGTTCCAGCTTTTGATTAATCTGAATGCATTCCATATTTTATTACTGAAATTACGTCCCTGTTCGCATAAATTTTCATCAAAAGGGAGGTCGTTGCCAGCAGGTGATGTAAGCAATATACCAGTTCTTATTCCATCAGCTCCATATTTAGATATGAGTTCGAGAGGGTCGGGGCTATTGCCAAGAGATTTTGACATTTTACGTCCTTTTTTATCTCTTACAATACCTGTAAAATATACATTTTTAAAAGGGATATCATTGCGATATTCCAGTCCAGCCATTATCATTCTTGCGACCCAGAAGAATAGAATTTCAGGAGCTGTTACAAGGTCATCGGTAGGGTAGTAGTATTTAATATCTTCATTATCAGGGTATCTGATGCCATCAAAAACAGAAATAGGCCATAGCCAGCTTGAAAACCATGTATCAAGTACATCTTCATCCTGTTTTAAATCACAAAGTGTAATATTTTCATATCCTTTTATCTGTTGTGCCAGATACAAAGCCTCGTTTTCATCTTTTGCAACTATAAATTGACCATTGGGAAGGTACCATGCAGGTATTCTATGTCCCCACCATAATTGTCGGGAAATACACCAGTCTTTGATATTTTCCATCCAGTATTTGTATGTATTTTTAAATTTTGGAGGGTGAAAACGTACAGTATCATTAAGAACAACATCCAATGCAGGTTTAGCAAGTTTATCCATTTTTAAGAACCATTGCATTGATAATCTTGGTTCAATAATAACATCAGTACGTTCAGAAAATCCAATTTTATTGACATAATCTTCTGTTTTGACCAGAAGTCCCTGTAATTCTAAATCTTTAACTATAAGTTTACGAGTTTCGAATCTGTCAATTCCTATATAATGACCTGCCTTTTCATTTAAGGTTCCATCATCATTAAAAATATCAATAACAGGCAGATTATATTTTAATCCAATATTATAATCGTTAATATCGTGAGCTGGGGTTATTTTTAAAGCTCCTGTACCAAAATCAGGGTCAACGTATTCATCGGCAATTATTTTAACTGTTCTATTAGCTATAGGTACAATTACATTTTTACCTATTACATTTTTATATCTTTCATCATCGGGGTGTACACAGACGGCGGTATCACCCAGAATAGTTTCAGGGCGGGTGGTTGCAACGCAGATATATTTATCTTTTTCACCTTCAATATAGTATTTGCAGTAATATAATTTTGAGTTTACTTCTTTGTAGATTACTTCTTCGTCTGATATGGCTGTAAGAGCTTGAGTATCCCAGTTAACCATTCTTACGCCTCTATATATGAGTCCTTTTCTGTAAAGGTTAACAAA
>JAKIYJ010000025.1 GCA_022708585.1 Bacteroidota bacterium | reverse complement strand
GCAACCCCATATTTAGAAAAGGGCCGTTACTTTGCGTTAGTTATTGGGGACAAATATTCTAAAGGTGAATGGATACCCTTGGGATTTTACTGTATACAGGAGGTCTTAAAAAGAGGGTACTTATTGAAAAGTATAATTGTAAAAAATTTTGAAGAAACAAGGGCAAAGAGAAATCAAAAAGAACTTTGGCGTTACAGAGCATTGGTCGGTGGGTTCTATATTTTTAAACATGAATATATTATGCTTTTTAAGAAAAAATAGGGGGAAACACTTATGCCATTATTGAGCCAAAAAGAGGTTTTGAATTTAAAACTTGGTTGTATTCCCTTGCCAGATTTAAAAATGCTATCTAAAAATTTAGGAGCTAGCAATATAGGTACGGCAACGGAGATAATTAAAACAGTATTAGAAAGATATCCAAATGAGAAAGTAATTGATGAGTTTATCAAGGAAAAATACTCAAAGAGGATTCAAGAACGAAGAGCAATTATTTCTGATGAAGATTTGAAGAAAGAACTTTTGAAAGTCAAAACTTTTTCTTGGGGCGTGGTTCAAGGACAGTTAGACCAAAAGATACAAACTGAATATGTAAGGAGGATTGTCCGATATGAAAATTTATTAAACAATGTTAAGGCAAAACTTCATGACGATGTGACAAATTATGTGATTTGCACTTGGTTTAATCATTGGACAACTGTGCTAATTGAGGAACACATAAGTACTCATAGAATGATAATCCCTACCATCAAAAATATAAAAGGGATTGATATTTTCTTTGATGGTCAACCATTTGATTTAAAAGTGACTTATCTTCCACGAAAATATAATCCAATTGATGCTGTAAAGAATCCTTCTAATCTGGCAATTTGGATGTATGAGAATCAAGGGGCTCAAAGATTTGGATCTGATAACCGATTATTTGTTGTTTTATTGGATAAAGATAATCCAGAAAGAAGTTGGGAGTTAAAAAGAGATTTTGCTCTTGTATTCCAAAAAATTGATAATTTCTTTGATAAAGAAACAGTTTCAGAAAAAGATGAGATTGTTTTCACCTTCCGGAGAAAAACATATACAGCAGTTAGTAAGGTATTAATAATAACAAAATGATGAAACCGCCACTTCATATAACACAGCATAAAAGGTCCGTGCCTAACGGCTATTCACTCAAATCCTTCGCTTACTATCAGGACCTCTTTTATGATAGGAACGTTAGCCCGTTTTTCCCTACAATTTCATCTTGTGACAAGTAACCAAATCAAAACTGCATCTAAACTCGTTTTAAAAAATTCTTGGGGCTTGCAAGTGGTGATAAGGTACCTGATGAAAAGACTGTTTGGTTATTTCGAGAAAATCTGACAAAATCTGGATTAGTAGAAAAAATATTGAGTTCACTCCGAAAAGTCATTTTTATCTTGAATTTACGTTAATTTATTAGTAAGTTTTAGAATTCTATTTGATTTTTATTATATTTTTTAGAAATTATTCTAGTGATTATACTTATGATAAGTATAATTAATGTAAGTACTACTGTTGCAGCATAAGCTCTATCTTGCACTTCTGGGAAAGGGGAACTTAACTGGAAGAAAATAGCTAATGGTAAAGTTGCAGCAGGTCTTCCCAGTGAATCAGGTATGTAATCAGTATAGCCAGTTGTAAAAAGGACAGAAGCCGCATCACCTATGCCTCTTCCAAAAGCAAGCAAAATTCCTGTTATTATACCTCCGCTGCATTGTCGTAAAAAAACCTTAAAAGATGTTTCAGAGCGTGTGGAACCAAGCGATAGCGAGGCTTCGTGTAAACCACGCGGTACTGTTGTAAGTATTTCATCAAGTGAACGTACTATTATAGGTAATATAAATATTGTTACCGTTAGTATACCCGCTAATAATGATGTTTTTAAACCCAGTAAAACCATCACAATAAAACCGAAAGCCCCATAAACAATAGAAGGAACTCCCCATAACAAATCAAGACAAAATCTTATAAAACTTGCAATTTTTTGATGCCTTGTCATATATACATTTATATATAAGGCAACTGGAATGCCTATCAATGTGGCAAGTAAAGTTGATGCAACAGAAAGATAAAGACTTCCAACTATGGCATTTAAAATCCCCCCCTCCTTACCAAAATAAAATCCACCTTTTGGCGATTGACTTATCATTTCCCACGATAAAACAGGCAAACCTCTGTAAAAAATACTTATTATTATTGATAATAAAACTAAAATAATAAATAAAGTACTTAATTTCATTAAAAATTTAAATATCTTTTCTTCTATATTTAAAAATTTTTTTGCCATAATTAAATTCTTTTTTGGTATCTTATAATGGCTAATCGTGACAGTAAATTAAACCCAATAACTATTACAAATAATATCAATGCCGCAAGCAGTAATGCAGAATCATACATAGGAACAGACATCATTTCTCCATAATTATTGGCTATCAAAGCAGGGAGGGGATAAGCCGGGTCAAAAAGTCCCTTTGGTACTTTTGCAACATTGCCCGCAACCATAAGTACTGCCATAGTTTCGCCAAAAGCTCTTGATATGCCTAATCCTATTGCACTTATAATTCCAGGAAACGCCTTCCTGATTAATACTAATTTTATTGTTTGCCAGTACGTAGCACCTAATGATAGTGATGCTTCCTTTAATTCCTGAGGTATAGATTTAAATATTTCAATCAATATATTTAATATAAAAGGAATTATCATTATAGAAAGTACAATAGCACCTGTCAATAATGTATAACCTGCTGTTTGAACACCAAAAGCCGGAGCAATAACTTTTGAAACCAACGGTACAATTAACAGTATCCCCCATACTCCATAAACAACAGATGGAATACCAGCCAGAATATCTATAACCGGATGCATAATATTTAACACCTTCTTATTCGCATATTCTGTAAGATATATAGCACTTAAAATACATACAGGTGCAGCAATTAATACAGATAAAATTGTGAGCCATACTGAACTTATAATAAATGATAAAAAACCAAATTTTCCTGAATTGGGCGCCCATTCACTGCTGAAAAAAAGTTCAGAAAATGAGTATTCCTGTATTATAATGTTCGATTTATACCATAAACCTAAACCTATGCCTATTGGTAAAATAATAACTAATATAAGGCATACCATCATCCATATACTACTTATTTTTTCTTTGAAATATCTGATTCTTAATCTTGAATTCATTCTTTATTGCCATCTAACTTCTTTAACTCTTCGTTTATTCTCTTGTCCGATATTTTAACATAACCCGCTTCTTTAACATAAGATTGCCCTTCTGTTAATATCCATCTTAAAAACGCTTTTACTATCGGTTTTTGAGGTTCTCCTTTTGAAACAAAAAATAATTCTCTTGCAGGTGGAGACGGATAACGCCCCGTCATTATAGCGTTTGAAATAGAATCCAGATTTTCATAAAAATTTTCGTAACTGTCTATCCTACCATTATTGTCGATGTCTATTGGAATAGCAGCAAGCCCTTCTACAGGCTTATGTGTCTTTATATCATACAAATATATAACATTATTGTAGCCCAATCCTAATTTGTCATTTTGTACAGCCTGAGCAATACCCGGATCTCCAAAAACACCAACGCCTTTCAGGTTCTCCTGTTTTACTCCAAGAAATTTAGCCCATATTTCAGCTGCACCACAAGCATCTGAACGAGTAAATATATTGATTCCTTCTGCTTTCCCTTTTCCCAACGCTGTACCCCAATCTTTTATTTTCCCCGTAACATAAATATCCTTGAATATTTCTCTGGTTAATCCTTTTTTCTTTAATTCTTCTAAATAAGGATTATTCTTATTAACAGATGCAAGTACAGCATCTTTTGTCACAGAAATGTACCATGCTCCCTTATTTATTTCTTCCTGTGTTACATCACGCGATACCATTGCAATATCAACCATATTAGAAAGTACATCTGCCATGCCTTTACCAGCTCCACCAGCACTTATGTCAATCTTTACATCTGGATGCAATTTCATATACTCCTGTGCCCATTTGCTTGCCATCGGATATAGTGCAAAAGCACCAGATATGGTTATACTCCCATGTAGAGAATCATTACCTGTTCTGGATTTACTATTGTTGCAACCAGTAGGAATTATCAAATATATCGATAATAAAACTGCCAATATTATGACAGAAAATTTTAAACTTTTCATTTTTTTAATGTTTAAATTAAATACAAATATAATTTTTTTAATATTTTGCAAATATATATATATAATCTATAGGTTTAATAGATTAATAATAAAAAAAATTTTTTATCAAAAACCTGTAATTTTATTTGTCGAAATAAGTTAATATAATTAATTGAAATATTCATCTTATGGAAAATAAAACAGAAGGCAAAATTAACAATGATATAAGCAAACAAAGGCAGGTTATTGAATTTTGGGCTGTTGCAAAAGAATTTTGTAATCTGGTTGAAACTGCTTCCAAAATGGATTCTCATAGATTTATGGAAACTATGCTTCGCTTATTAAGTCTTATGTATCTTAAAGGTTCCTTGCTACCTTACATTACTCCAAAAGATGAGAATCAGAATGAACGTTTTGTAAACGAGGAACAGTGGGAAAAAATATATTTATCTTTAAAAGAATTACTTGGAAAAGATGATGCTTTCGAAAGGGAAGCACGATTGGATGAAATTGACCCGGGTCAGGAAAATATTCTGGTAACAGGAAGTCTTGCAGAACATATTACAGATATATGGCAGGATATTAAGGATTTTATTTTATTATATAATAAAACTAATATATTAGCCAAAGAAAATGCTGTTTGGGCATGCTTTTTACTTTTCAGGGCAAATTGGGGTTATAAAACAGCAGAAATAATTAAATCCTTGCATCAAAAAGTCTTTATGAATGAAGAGAACAATGAAGAATTTGACATATAATATTTATGAAAATAAAATTGATTTAAAAAAATTAATATGTCAGTAATAAACAAACGTGGGTTCAAAAAAATTATTTTTGCATTTTAGATTATCAGAAATATAAACAAATGAAAGACATTTTTAAATATACTCTTGCGATTTTTTGTATATTTTATACAATTAACTGTTATTCATCAAATGATAATGATAAAGATGGTTATTTAATTACTGTTAAAATTAAAAACGCTGTGGATAGTATGTTAATATTAGGTCATTATTTTGGAGAATATCAATATGCTGATGATACTGCAAGGAGAGAGAAAGATGGTTTATATGTTTTCAAAGGAGATAAGCCATTGCCAGAAGGCGTATATTTTATAATATTACAAAACAAAAAGCATTTTGAATTTATTATTAATAAGAAACAAAAATTTTCAATCGAAAGCGATACCGTTGATTTATTAAAATATATGAAATTTAAAGATTCACCTGAAAATACACGTTTTTATACATATCTACAATATGTGAATCAATTTCAAAAAGATATAGAAAAATATAAAACAGGTTACGATAGAGCAAAAGAAAATAATGATAAAGATTCAATGTCTTATTATAAAGATAAAATAAATGCCATAGATGAAAAAATTAAAAACTATAAACTTGAATTTATTAACAACAATAAGGATGACCTTATGTCGAAAGTTTTTCTTGCTTCAAAAGATATAGATCTTCCCGAAGCTCCATTAAACAAAGATGGAACTAAAGATTCTATATACCTGTATTATTATTACAAAAAACATTATTTCGACAATATTGATTTTTCCGATGATAGATTATTAAGAACTCCTGTGTTTCATAATAAATTAAAATATTATATTTCAAATGTGGCTAATAAAAGTCCTGATTCATTGATGGTTGAATGTGATATGCTAGTTGATAAATCAAGAGCTAATAAAGAGGTTTTCAAATATGTTGTGTGGTATTTAACATATTATTTTGAAACTTCCAAAATAATGGGCTATGATGCTGTATTTGTTCATATGGTTGAAAAATATTATATGACCAGAGAGGCTTACTGGGTAAATGAAAAGGTTATAGAAAATATTACCAAAAGAGCTATGAGTTTAAAGCCAACCCTTATAGGTAAAACAGTCCCAAATCTGATTATGCCCGATTCCACGGGCTATAGATGGTTTTCTCTTTATGATATAAAAGCTAACTATATAATTTTATATTTCTGGGATCCAGATTGTGGGCATTGCAGAACACAAACACCTGTGCTTGGTAAATTTTATGAAGATTATAAAAATAAGGGAGTTGAGGTTTTTGCTATAAATACAAATAATTCAAAAGCAAAAGAATGGAAAAAATTTATTAAAGAAAAGGAATTAAAATTTATCAATGTTTGGGATCCTCAAAATCAAACAAATTTTCGTAGTATTTTCGATGTCTCTCAAACTCCTGTTCTGTTTGTTCTTGATTCTAATTTTAAAATTATTGCTAAAAAATTATCTACCGAACAATTGTCTGATTTTATCGATAAATATATGGAATATCAAGCAAAGGAAAAAGAGAAAAATAAATAAAACAATAATGTGTATAACTCTCAATCTTGTCCCGTCCGTCCTGAAAAAATCAGTAATGTTATCATAGAAAAATTAAACATGCTGTATTCAAAATAACAATGACTTTTCAGAGTAGACTCTTTTATTTAATTATTACTTTATATATATTTACTTTTTCTATATTTTCAATTTTCAGAAAATATATACCATTTAGATAAGAATCTATGTTAATAGCAAGATGATTTTCAGATTCTTCAATATGAGCATTTGTTTCATAAATTTTTAATCCCCTTGTATCCTGTAAGGTGATTTTGTAATTTCCGCTTTTGTTGAATGTAATATTTAATAAGTCATCAGCAGGATTTGGATATATAGATATATCCTTAATATTATTGGATTGATAATTAATTGCTAAACACTCGTCAACAAAAAATTGTTCTGTTTGTGAGTTTGTGCATAAATTATTATCTGTATAGCTATATATGACAGTATGAGTGCCCAATCCTATTGAAGAAGGACTTAAAGTATTGCCAATTATACCATCAATAGTAAAGTTACCACCCAAAGGACTTCCTGTTAAAATTACGTCAGTGTTGTAATTACAATATAAAGGGTCAAGGTTTGTAATACTCACTGTTGGGAGGTCATTTATAATAATATTATTGGAAGCTGTATCGGTGCAACCGTTCCCGTCAGTGTAAATATAATAAATAGTTACACTGTTTATTGTAGAAGGAACGGAGGAAGCATTAAAATTGTTATTATTAACACCTATACCTGAAAAATAACCACCTTGAGGTGAAACGACTGCATTAGTGACCAAATCATAACTTGTCGAATTCTCACATTGTGGTTGTAATGTACCGGTAAAAGTAACATTTGGCAAAGCATGAACAATAATGTTGTTGTATGCTGTATCAGCACATCCTGCGAAATCACTGTAAATATAAGATATGGCATGAGGGCTACCAGCTATTCCTGCTATTGCCGGATAGAAAATGTTATTACTTACACCTGCACCTTCGAATGTACCACCGAGAGGCGATACTGTTCCAACTGAAAATAAATCTAATGGAGGATTATTTAAACATTGAGCAGGAATAACTCCACTATACGTCACATTAGGTTTAGTGCCTATTTTCATATCAGCCGAATTTGGTGTTCCTATATAAAAAGGATTAGAAGAATTGACACGCACTCTGTATCCTGAACCTGTTGGAATGGATAATGGTATTGTAGCATTTATTACCCCTGATGTTGTTGAATTTAAACTGCCTATATTTGTTGGGGAATTAAAATTGCCACTTGCGTCTGAAATCTGGGCAGTAAATACATTTCCCGGGTTAAATGTTCCTGTTGCCGTATAATTAATATTAATTTTTTCCCCTCTACAAAACGGAGCAGGCTGTGGATTTTTAGTTTTTACTCCTAAAGTAGATGAAGGAAAATAAATTTTAAGATAAAATCTTCCTGTCCATTGTGATTGACAGTTAAGACAATAATTAGCAGCTTGATAAAAAGAATAATCAGGAGAAGCACCAAGCATATCGGTATGAATATGTAAAGTTGAATCTATTAATACAACTTCTGCTCCAACTGGAATACTTTGTTGTTCCAATAGTCGTATATGATAATTATCTGAAATTTTAACCATAAATCCAACAGTTAAATATATTGTTGTATCGTCGAGTACTGGTAAAGCATTTATTTGATAGGGATCAAGGGCAGGTCCGATAGCAGTATAAAGGTTTGGCATTGAAGGTTCAGAATTCCACAATTTTGCTGCATCATAAGAATCTACATCAAAACTGGCTGTGGGATCAAACACAATGTATATTTCATCAATATAAATATCTAACATATTAGAAGATCCAAACTTTAATTGCTGAGCAGTAACGGGTTTAAATAATATTATTGAAAAATACAAGGAAAATAAGACTACTATTTTTATGAATTTTTTATTTATTAAAAACATGATTAAAGATTTTTATTTTTATATTTGTTGCAAATATAATGAATATAATTTATGTATTAGCAAAATTAATATTATTTTTGTTAAAATATTTTTAATTATATGAATTATATCATTATAGGTTATGGCAAAATGGGTAAAACCATAGTAGAAGTTGCCAATAAAAGAGGTCATAACTTAATATCTATTATAGATAATGCGAATGATTGGGATAAAAATGAATCTTTTTTAAAATCTGCCGATGTAGTTTTCGAATTTACAAAACCTGATTCAGCTCCTGATAATATTTTAAAGTGTTTTAATTTTAACTTACCTGTTGTATGTGGGACCACAGGATGGTTGGATAAATTTGAAAATATTAAAAATGAATGTATTAATAAGGGTAAGACTTTGTTTTATTCCAGCAATTTTAGCATAGGAGTCAATATTTTAATGGAATTGAATCGTCAACTTGCTATTATTATGAACAATTTTTCACAATATATAGTTAATATTGAAGAGACTCATCATATTCATAAGTTGGACTCTCCAAGCGGTACTGCGATTGTTCTTGCAAAAGATATTATAAAAAAAATTCAAAGATTAAAAGATTATAACACAGGTAAATCAGGTAATTCTCAATTGCTTGATATTATTTCATATAGAGAGGACGAAATAGCAGGAATTCATAATATTATCTATGAATCAGATGTTGATATAATAGAATTAAAACATACTGCAAAAAATCGTAAGGGATTGGCAGAAGGTGCTGTACTTGCCGCTGAATGGGTTCAAAATCGCAGAGGGGGGGTATACAGTATGTATGATTTACTTGGTTTTGGCAGTATGTAGTTTGTTTTATATTTAAAAGAAAAAATATTTAAAAAAAATATGTTGATAATGTTTTATTTCAATAAATTAATTTTAATTTTGCAAATTAATTTTAATCAAGATATTATTATTTTTTAAATTAATATTATTATGACAAAAGCAGAAATTGTTGCAGAAGTTTCTCAAAAAACGGGTGTCGAAAAAGTTGCCGTTCAGGCTTCAATAGAGCACTTTATGGATATTGTAAAAAACTCACTTGCTAAAGGTGAAAACGTATATTTAAGAGGGTTTGGAAGCTTCGTAGTTAAAAAACGTGCTGAAAAAACAGGACGTAATATTTTGAAAAATACTACTCTGATTATTCCCGCACATTATATTCCTTTTTTTAAACCCGCAAAGACTTTTGTTAAGAAGGTAAAAGATAATGTAAAATGATTGTTTAAATTGTTTAATTATGCCAAGTGGAAAGAAAAGAAAAAGACATAAGATGTCTACTCATAAACGCAAAAAAAGATTACGCAAAAACAGACATAAAAAGAAATAATTTTTAGTCTTTTTATGAAAGTTTTATTACTGAATTATTGTTTTCGGTTAATAATATTTATTATTTTTTTTGCATATTCTTAAAAATTTATATTTCTCATATTTGTCTGACTTTAATTTGTGATTTTTTTTAGACTATATCGAGGTTCAAATTTAGTATTGTGAACAAAGAACTTATTATTAATGGAGGACCAACTGAAGTTGAAATTGCTTTAGTGGAAGATAAAAAACTTGTTGAACTCCATCGGGAAAAACGAAATAATGAATATGTTGTAGGTGATATATATCTGGGAAAAGTTAAAAAAATTATTCCAGGTCTTAATGCTGCCTTTGTTGATGTGGGTTATGAAAAAAATGCCTTTTTGCATTATCTTGACCTCGGACCACAAATAAATACATTACGAAAATATATCAACCAAGTTAGATCTGGAAATATTCATTCAGACAGTCTTAATAATATATCCTTTGAAAAGGATATAGAAAAAACTGGAAAAATAACCAATGTTCTTGCTACTAATCAAGTTTTACTTGTTCAAATAGCCAAAGAACCTATATCAACAAAAGGACCTAGAATTACTTCTGAAATTTCCTTAGCAGGTCGTTATCTTGTGCTTGTGCCATTTACAAATAAAATTTCTATAAGTCAGAAAATTAAATCCGAAGAGGAAAGAAACCGACTTAAAAAATTAGTTGGCAGCATTAAGCCCAAAAATTGGGGAGTTATAATAAGAACTGTAGCTGAAAATAAAAAAGTAGCAGAACTTGAAGCCGACCTCAACGAACTCGTCAGCCGATGGAATAATGTAGTTCTTAAATTGAAAAACAGTACCCCCCCTGTTAAAATATTAGGTGAAAAAGACAGAACTACCACCATACTGCGCGATTTACTTAATGACTCATTTAATAGTATTTATGTTAATGACAGTGTTTTGTATGATGAAATAAGAAGTTATATGCACACTATTGCACCAAATATGCTCGATATTGTTAAATTGCATAAAAAATCAGATGAATCTCTCTTTGAAAAATTCGGTATTGATAAACAAATAAAAAATGCTTTCGGTAAAAAAGTAAATATTAAAAATGGCGCTTATCTGATTATTGAACATACCGAAGCTATGCATGTTATTGATGTCAATAGTGGACATAGAACCGACTCTCTTGTTAATCAAGAAGAAAATGCACTGAAAGTTAATATTGATGCTGCCGCAGAAATAGCTCGACAATTAAGATTACGCGATATGGGAGGAATTATTGTAGTTGATTTTATTGATATGCACGATAAACATAATAGAAAGTTATTGTATGACAATATGCGGGAATATATGAAATCAGATAAAGCAAAACATTCTGTTTTACCTCCCAGTAGGATTGGTCTTATACAAATTACCCGTCAAAGAGTACGCCCCGAAATGAATATTCAAATATTCGAAAAATGCCCAGCCTGCAATGGAACTGGCATAATAAAATCTGCTGTTTTGCTGATAGACGAAATCGAAAGTAACCTGAATTACCTTATTAATAAACAAAATGAAAAAAATATTACTCTCGTTTTACACCCTTTTATTTACGCTTATATTACAAAAGGTGTCTTTTCATATAAATGGAAATGGTGTTTGAAGTTTAAACAAAAAATTAAAATTAAAGAAAATAAATCTTTTCATACCCTTGAATATAAATTCTTTAATAAAAACAATGAGGAAATAAAAATATAAGATTAATTTATAAATATTGAATACTAATAATGAAAATATTGATGCTACTTTAAAAAAAATAATGCATTTTTGTGCTTATCGTGAAAGATGTGTTTATGAAGTATATCTTAAATTGAAATCTTTTGGCTGCAATGATCCACAATGTATTGACATTATTCAATTTCTACAGAAAGAAAATTTTATTGATGATGAACGTTAT
>JAKIYJ010000024.1 GCA_022708585.1 Bacteroidota bacterium | reverse complement strand
AGGCACAAGTTCTGGAAAATAATGTTCAATATAAAAAACTATTGCAGGGCAATCGCTTGAAATATATTTTTGTAATGCATTTTTATTTTCATACAATTTTTTGTATTCAAGAGCAACTTTATCAGCTCCAAAAGAGACATCGCCAACTATATCAAATCCCAACCGTCTAATCATACCCACTAAAATACGATAATCAGAAATTTCAGAGAATTCAGATGGGAAGCTTGGAGCAATTATAGCAGCAGATTGCCTACCGGAATTTAATAATGATAAAACGTCATCTGTTGTTTTTATAAAAGTTTTAGCGCCTCTGCTGCATACTTTCACACAATTGCCACAACCAATGCATCTTTCATTAATGACTTCGGCCTGGCTTTTAATAATTTTAATGGCTTTTACAGGGCATTCTCTTACACAAGTGTAACAAACTCTGCATCTATCTTTTAATGTGTATACTACCTGTTTTATTCCCGAATGAGGCATAAGCAAAATCAATTAGTTTAGTACTTTTTTGTATTTATAACTTGTTTTAAACAATTCATCAAAAGAAGTCACTAATTGTAATCTGTTTAAAGTATCATTATAAAAATCATTTACGAATGGACTTTTATGTGCTTTATTTATCACATCTTTTTTATCGTTTTCATATATTATTTTAGTTCTTAATTTTAAATCTTCGACAGAAGTTTTCAGTGGTTGACCACCTCCATTAATACAGCCACCTGAACAAGACATAATTTCAACAAAATCATAATGTCTTTTACATGTTTTTATTTCATCAAGTAATTTGTGAATATTTTTAATTCCATTCACAACAGCGAAGTTTATATCATAAATTCCTGCTTTGACACTGATTTCTTTTATATCTTTAAAACCTCTTAATTTGGTATATGTATTATCTTTTGTTTCTTTTCCTGTTAACATAAATATCACAGTTCTTAAAATAGATTCTGCTTCACCTCCTGAAACTGCATATAAATTTGATGCCGAGCTTCGAATATTAAATGGTTCATCAAATGGTGCAGGTTCACATTTTAGAAAATCTATTCCACTTAATTTAATCAAACGTGCCAGTTCTCTTACCGATAAAACAGCATCAACTTCATTATATATGTTTTGACTATGTTCTTCACGTTGGGCTTCATATTTTTTTGCCAGACAAGGCGAAATAGAAACAGAAAATATATTTTCGGGTTTAATATTCACATTTTGGGCATAAAGAGTCTTTATCAACGTTGCCATAATTTGTTGTGGTGATTTAATAATAGATAATCTGGACAGGTCAAAATCAGATTGTTCAGCATATTTAACCCATGCAGGGCAACTACTACTAAATAATGTTGTTTTATCGTTATTTTTTATTTTTTCGGCTATAATTTTTGCTGTTTCATATATATGTAAGTCAATAGATACGGAAGTATCAAATACAGCGTCAAAACCACATTTTTTTAATGCAGTAACCATTTGTCCACTAAAATCTTTGCCAGCTTTAACACCAAATTCTTCTGCAATGCTAATAGCAACAGCAGGTGAACATTGAGCTACAAGTTTAGTGTTTTGTTTATGAACATTTTTGAGAACATAAGGTATATGATTTTTGCCAGTTAAGGCAGCCGTTGGGCACACTCTTACACATTGGCCACAATATATACAATTTGAATTACTGATACTTTTTGAAAAGCTTGGATTAATTATGGTAGATATTCCTCTTTTAATAAAGTCAATCGTATTAACTCCTTGAATTTCGTCACAAACCCTAACACAACGTCCACATAATATGCATTTTGATGGTTCATAGCTTATACCTGCCCCAGAAACATCATTTTTTTTTCTTTCTGAAAAATTGTTGAATCTCCTTTCACTTACATTTAATTCGGCTGTATATTTCTGTAATTCACAATTAGTGTTCCTTATACAATAAAGACATTCGTCAGGATGACTGGCTAAAAGCATTTCAATAATTAATTTTCTGGTATTAATAACTTTAAGTGAATGAGTATAAATTTTCATCCATTCTTCAACTGTATGTGAACAGGCAGTAACAAGATTTTTTTCTCCTTCAACTTCGACAACACACATGCGACAAGCCCCTGTTGGAGAGAGATCTTTCATAAAACATAAAGTAGGTACAATTATACCATTACGCTGTAAAGCAGAGAGTATGGTTTCGCCTCTATATGCTTTTATTTTCCTGTTATTTACTTCAATATCATATATCATAACAGATAATTTAAACAACGACAATTGCTGAAAATTTGCAGTTATCATAACATATACCGCAACCTGTACATTTGTTGGAAATTATAAAATGAGGTTGTAAAACTGTTCCTATAATTGCTTTTTCAGGACATTTCTGAAAACATATATTGCAACCATTACAGTTTTCTGCATCAATTTTAAAACATCTCAACTGTTTGCACACATTAACATAACATTTTCTATCAAAAATATGTTCTTCATATTCTTCTTTAAACCATTTCATACTGCTGACAAGTGGGTTAGCAGCATTTTTACCCAATCCGCACAGAGCCGTATTTTTAATAACATCTGCAAGTCCTTCCAATTGCATAACCCCTTTAAATCTTTCCAGAGTTTCATGACCCGAACCATTAACGGGTTTGCGAGTAACAGAATGAAGAATATCAGACATTATTTTTGTTCCCTCTCTGCAAGGGATACATTTTCCACAACTTTCTCTTGCAGTAAATTCCATAAAAAATTTTGTAATCTCAACAATACATCCTGATTCATCTATAACAACAAGTCCTCCTGTACCAATTGAAAATCCTTCATCACGTAATTTTTCATAATCAATTTCTATATTTAACTTATGTTCAGGAACAAAATATCCTGATGGTCCTCCAATTAGCAATGCTTTGAATTTGTTATCATCTTTAACTCCTTCACCTATCTTGAATACAATATCTTTTAAACTTATTCCCATAGGTACTTCCACAACGCCACAATTTTTAACTTTACCACCAAGTGAAAAGAGTTTTGTACCTTTACTGCTAAAAGTGCCTGAATTTTTAAACCATGCTGGTCCCTTATCAATAATATCTGGAATATTAGCAAGTGTTTCTACATTATTTATAACTGTAGGCATACCATTAAATCCTTTAACAGCAGGATAAGGGGGCCTGGTTACAGGCATTCCTCTTTTGCCTTCAAGACTTGCAATTAGTGCAGTTTCTTCTCCACAAACATAAGCACCAGGGCTTTGTTTTATAATTATATTAATATTAACGCCACTATTAAAAATATCATATCCAAGTAATCCTAATTCTTTGGCATCCTGAATTGCCTTATTAAGCCTTTGATATGCTAAATTATGACGAGATCTTATGTAAATGTATGCTTTGTCAGCCCCTGTTGCATACGAAGCAATAGCAATACCTTCTATTAATCTATGCGGATCGCCTTCCAATAGTATTATGTTAGTAAATGCGCCGGGGTCACTTTCATCAGCATTACAGATAACAAATTTGTTATTGGCTTCTGAAGTTAAGGCTATTTTCCATTTTAATCCAGTCAGGAACCCACTTCCACCCCTTCCTCTCAATTCACTTTCTTCAATAATTTCGCATACTTTGGTACAAGGATAATTAATTATAGATTTTACAAATGATTTGTATCCACCACGAGCTATATATTCATAAATACTCTCAGGGTTAATAAAACCGCAATTCCGCAGTAAATTACGCCTTTGCAAAGCAAAAAAAGGCAAATCTTCCATATATGGTATATCTTCCCAAGGATGATGTAATGAATTGTGAACCTGACATAAAACTTTATTGGAAATAATATCATTACTAAATATGGCATCAAAAATAAATTCGACCGATTTAGCGTCAACTCTTTTAAATAATACAAGATTTTTGCCTGGTAATTGAACTCCAATTACTGGTTCTTCTGAACAAAATCCCAGGTTGCCCGTTTCTATGACATCTGCTTTAATATTTTTTGTTGAAATATAATTTTTTATTGCATTTAACGTATCAACGGCACCGGCAATTATACTCGATGAACCTATTCCTATAGTAATAACAGCATTTGGTATACTTTCTCTTTTTAAATATGAAAGTTTATCTGCAATTTCTTTATTGGAACATTCACCAGAATTTTTCAGAATATTTTTGATATTTATTTTAATATCATTCTCAATTGAACTCATATGCCATTTTTTTCTATGAATTTATCCAGTGCTGGCTTAACTATTTCAGGGCTGGCAAACGTATAATATTCATTTTCTATTGTAAATACAGGACCTTTATCGCAAGCACACATACAGGGAACTATTTGTAAACAAAAAATTTGCTCTTCTTCTTTACTGCCATTGATTAAAGAAAGTTGATATTTTATTTCTTCTATCAGTTCAGAAGATTTATTAAGATGACATGAAGTACCTTCACAAACTTTCACGGTATATTTAACATTTGTATTAAACCTGAATTCATCATAAAAAGTTGCTACTCCATATATTTTTACAGTTGGCAATGATAAATACTTGCTTATTTTTTCAACCGATTCTATTGAAATATAACCAATAAGATCCTGTACTTCCTGTAAAATAAAAATTAAATTTTCACTCTTACCAACAGGATATTTTTTTAATATGCTATCAATATTTTTGTCATTCATAAACTTTATAAAATAGTTTTAAACAACAATTTTTTTAATTATTAATAAAACTCTCTATATATAATATCAGGAACAAAGGTAATAAATATTTTAAATAAAATATATTGTTAAGAAAATAACATTGTTAAAAAAATAACAATAAACACAAACTTAAATAAAGAAAAATTTTTATTAATTATTTTAATTAATTTAGTACCCGAAAATAAAAATAACTGTTAAAATAATATTGATTATCTTGTTTTAATTTATAAATGATGGATGCAATAAAAGTTGATATTAAAAAATGTAATTTTAACAATGCCTGCTTGAGAGTATGTCCAACTTATGCATTCAATATAAAAACCAGCAAAAATTATGTTCAGATAAATAGTTCTCGTTGTATTTACTGTGGGCATTGCATTGAAGTATGCCCTACCAATGCTATTGAATATCCAGATGGCTTACAAAATGTCAAAAATTTGCTTGCCACGGATAATAAAAACATTGCCATACTTGATACATCTATACCCGCCGAATTTTCTGATATAACCGATTATAGAAAATTATCTGGCATGATTCGTAAACTTGGTTTTGATTATGTTATTGAATCTACTTTTACTGTTGATTTACTTGCAAAAAAATATCATAATCTTATAAATAATTTTCAGGGCAAATATTATATATTTTCTAATTGTCCTGCTATTATTAACCTGGTTAATAAATTTTATCCTTCACTTACCGAAAATCTGGCACCTTTTTTACCACCTCATATTGCTGCATCTGTTGTAGCTCGAAAAATTTTTGGCAGCAAAATCAATGTTACATGGATTAGTCCCTGTATAGCTGCAAAAATTGAAAATAACGAGAAATTCAAAGAAAAAGTTCCTGATGCTGTACTTACATTTAAGGAAATCAGGAAATTATTTACTGAATATGACATTAAAGAGACACCGTTAGAATTTAACGATTTTGACCCTCCATCTGGTTATACAGGCGCTTTGTTTCCTTTACCCGAAGGTTTTATTTATGCTTCTGATTTAAATGAAGGACTTTTTGAAAATAAAATAATTACTGCTTCAGGACGTGATAATGTTATTGAAGCCTTGAACACTTTCGAGACTAATGCTGAGAATCTGCATCATCATCTTAACCTTTATTATTGCGAAGGCTGTATAATGGGACCAGGTATGTCGAAAAAAAATTCAAAATTTTTAAAAGAAACATTAATAAAAGATTACGTTAACAAACGAATAGGTAGAAATAACATAGAAGAATTTTATAAAAACATTGTAAAATACCAAGATATAGATTTATCGGCTGAATTTGTTTCTGATAATCAGCGACTGCCTCCACCACCAGAAGAAAAAGTTCAAGAAGTACTTAAAATTATTGGAAAGGAAAATATAAAAAATTTGCCAGGTTGTCGAGTATGTGGCTATGCTTCCTGCTATGATCTTGCAGTTGCCGTTGCACAATCTATAGCTAAACCTGAACTTTGTATGAACTATTCCTTAAAAACAAAACAGGAATATATTAAAACTCTTAAACAATCTAATGAAAAATTACAAAAAAATATAGAAACTATTAATCAGACTAATACAGAAACAGAAAAAAAGTTAAATGATTTTTTGCAACAAGTCAATATTACTGATGCAATCATTCAAAAACTCAATTTAGGAATTGTAGTTGTTGATGAAAATTTAAAAATAATAAAATCTAACGACTGGTTTATTAAAATGTTGGGCGAAGAAGTAATTTCTATAGCCGAAATAATACCAGGGCTTAAAGGTGCTGATATAAAATCTTTATTGCCTCCTCTGTTTCACAATTTGTTTTCTTTTGCCTTATCTGGCAATGGTGAAATTATTAACAAAGACGTTAAAATTGATAATAATTATTATAATATCTCTATTTTCCCAATCAAAGAAAAAAAAATTGCAAGTGCTATCATCAGGGATATGAGTAGTCCCGAAGTAATGTCAGAAGAAATTGTAAGGAGAATCAATGAAGTTATTGATACCAACCTGGAAATGGTTCAAAAAATAGCTTTTTTACTTGGAGAGAGTGCTTCAAATATTGAACGAATGCTTAATTCCATTATAGAGACCAATAAGCCTTAAAAAATCTGATGGATAATAATTTTTATATAGAAATAGGTTACAGGCAAAAGAACCACGCTGGTCAACGTATTTGCGGTGATGTAATAATGTTTGAACGATTACGTGAAGAAAATAGAACAATTCTTGTACTTTCAGACGGATTGGGACATGGTGTTAAAGCTAATGTGCTTGCTACTCTTACGGCTACTATGGCTCTGAATTTTACAAAAGAACATAAAACAGCTGACCGTATTGCTGAGATTATTATGAACACATTGCCAGTAAGCAGTGATAAAAAATCAAGCTATTCCACTTTTACAATAATAGATATGGAATATAATGGTCTGACCAGAATCATTGAATACGATAACCCTCAAACTATTGTTATTCGTAATAATAAAAACTTGTTTTTAAATTGGAGCAATTTGTTACTTTCTTCTGAAAAAAATAAAGGTAAAGAAATCAGATATTGTGATTTTATAGCACACAAAGAAGACCGTATGATTATTTGTTCCGATGGCGTTGTTCAGTCTGGTATGGGAAGTGATAAACTGCCTTCGGGCTGGACAAGTGAAGGAGTTGAAAATTATTTAATGGAAATTCTGAAAAAAGAAAAAAATATATCAGCCGCCAATCTTGCTACTAAAATTGTAAATCGTGCAATACAAAATGATAATTATACTTCAAAAGATGACATTACCTGTGCTGTAATATATTTCAGAGAACCGCGCAAAATGCTTGTTTGTACAGGTCCTCCTTTTGATGTTAAAAAAGATAAACTATTAGCCGAAACATTTAATAATTTCCCAGGTAAAAAAATTATATGTGGAGCTACAACGGTGGAAATTATTGCACGTGAACTTGGACGTGAAATAACAGATAGCACTGAATTTTCGGATCCAGACTTACCCCCAATTTCTTATATGGAAGGCGTAGACCTTGTTACAGAAGGAATTTTAACACTTACAAAAGTTTCTAATATTCTATCAACCTATAAAAATGATATGAATTCAGGAAAGGGTCCCGCTGATTTAATAGTTAAACTCCTGCTCGAAAGTGATGAAATTACTTTTCTTATTGGTACCAGTATCAATATTGCTCACCAGGACCCTAATTTACCTGTAGAACTTGAAATTAGAAGAACAATTGTTAAAAGAATTGCCAACTTGCTGGAAAAAAACTTTCTTAAAGAAGTACATCTGGAATTTATTTAACAGGAGATTATGCTATTTCTTTATTATACCAATATTTACAATAAAAGTTATGGATAATTCAATAGTTAAATATAATGATTTTATCGAACTTTCCAGATTGTTAAAAGGTGATTTTCATACCGATTTGAAATGGAGACTGCTTTATGCTACCGATGCTTCTATTTACAGAGAAATCCCAATTGCTGTGGCTCTCCCTGCAAATAAAGATGATATTAAGGCCCTTATTCATTTTGCAACGAAAAATAAAATCCCTCTTGTTCCAAGAACAGCTGGTACTTCAATAGCTGGGCAAGTTGTTGGTAATGGCATTATTGTAGATGTTTCAAGATATATGAATTCTGTTATTGAAATTAATCCTGTACATAAATATGCAGTAGTCCAGCCAGGCGTCATACTTGATGAATTAAACATTCAATTAAAACCATACTCTCTCTTTTTTGCTCCTGAAACATCAACTTCAAACCGTTGTATGATAGGCGGTATGACAGGAAATAATTCCTGTGGTTCACATTCACTATTATATGGCAGCACCCGCAATCATATTATATCAGTTGAAACTTTACTTTCGGATGGGTCTGAAGTCGTTTTTGAACCACTGTCAAAAAATGATTTTTTTAAAAAATGTAATTTAAATACACTTGAAGGTAATTTATATAAACAAATTTATAATATACTTTCAGACAAATCTTTTGCTAATGAGATAATAGAAAAATATCCCCATCCTGAACTAAAAAGAAGAAATACAGGATATGCGCTTGATGAATTGCTAAACTCTGAAATATTTACTGACAGCAATAAAAAATTCAATTTTTGTAATCTTATTGCAGGATCAGAAGGAACCCTAGCTTTTATTACTTCTATCAAACTTGATTTATTGCCAATTTCTCCAGAAAATAAAGCCGTTTTATGCATAAACTTTAATAAAATAGAAGAAGCATTGAATTCCAATATAATAATGCTCAAATATAAGCCTGCTGCTGTCGAAATGATTGATGATATCCTGCTTGATTGTGCCAGCAAACGTTTTCAAAATGATGATTACAGTTTTTTTGTTTCCGGAAAGCCATCTGCAATTGTGGTGGTCGAATTCATCAACAGCAATATGGAAACAGCAATACAATTGGCTAAAAATCTTGAGCTCGAACTTAAATCGCTTAACTATGGGTATCATTTTTCTATTTTAACAGGCAACGATATAAATAAAATATGGGACATAAGAAAAGCAGGACTGGCGTTACTTTCAAATATGCCAGGTGATGCCAAACCTGTTTCAATTGTTGAAGATACAGCTGTAATTCCTGCTTTGCTTCCTGAATATATAAAAGAATTTAAAAATCTTGTTAATAAGTATAATATTCCCTGTGTTTATTATGGACATCTTGGTGCAGGTGAATTGCATATTAAACCTGTTTTAAATTTAAAGAAAAAAGAAGATAAAGAATTGTTAAGGAAAATAATGCTTGAAAATGTAGAACTTGTAAAAAAATACAGAGGTTCTTTAAGTGGCGAACATGGAGATGGACGACTCAGGAGTGAATTTGTTAGAGATTTTTACGGAGACAATATTTATAACAAATTTTGTGAAATAAAAAATTTATGGGATCCAAAAGGAATTTTTAACCCTGGAAAAATTATCTCCAATATACCTGCCAATGCTTATGTAAGATATAAAAAAGTTTATAAAAACTATGACATTAAAACGTTTTTTGATTTTTCATCCAGAGGAGGAATTTTAAGAGCTGTGGAACAATGTACTGGCAGTGCCGATTGTCGTAAAACACATATTACTGGTGGAATTATGTGCCCAACTTATATGGCAACTCTTGATGAATCCTGTACTACAAGAGCAAGGGCTAATATTTTAAGAGAATTCTTAACTAACAGTAATAAAAAAAATCCTTTTAATTATAACGAAATACATGAAATTATGAAATTATGCCTTGCCTGCAAAGGATGTAAGGCAGAATGTGCCTCCGATATTGATATGGCACGATTAAAATCAGAGTTTCTATATCAATGGAACAAAACTAATGGTATACCTGTTAAATCAAAACTGATTTCATCTGTTTCAAAAATTAATAAAATTGGATCATATTTTCCGGAATTATATAATTATGTGCTTACTAATAATTTAACTTCTTTTATAATTAAAAAAGGATTGGGTTTCAGTACTAAAAGGAAACTACCTTTATTAAATGATATTACTTTTAGTAAGTGGTATAAAAGAATAGGCAAACACATAATTAGTAACGATAAACCTAAAAGAATTGTATACTTTTTTATTGATGAATTTTCTGAATACAATGATGTAAAAATTGCCATTAAAATGCTAAAACTTTTTAATGTTCTTGGGTATAAAGTAATAATTCCAGGAAATTATGAAAGTGGACGCGCTGCTCTATCAAGAGGGTTATTACCAAAAACTCGACGGGTAGCAGAAAAGAATATAAAAATATTTGCAAGTTTAATTACGCAAGAAACTCCATTAATTGGAATTGAACCTTCTGCAATATTATCATTTAGAGACGAGTATCCGGATTTGGTAAAGCCTGCATTACGTGATAGTGCTGAAAAAATATCAAAATATACCTTTATGGTTGATGAGTTTCTATCAAAAGAATATAAAAAAGGTAATATTGATAGAGATTTATTTACTACAAATTATGAATATATAAGATTACATGGGCATTGTCATCAAAAAGCAATAGTGGGTATACAACCAACAATAGAAATATTAGAAATTCCAATAAATTACAAGGTTAAGGAGATAAAATCAGGATGTTGTGGTATGGCAGGAGATTTTGGTTATGAAAAGAATAATTATGAATTATCTATGAAAATTGGGGAACTGGTTCTTTTCCCTGAAATCAGAGAAGAACCCGAAAGCACTGTTATTGTAGCACCGGGAACAAGTTGCCGGTATCAGATAATGGAAGGTACTGGCAGAAAAGCTTACCACCCGGTTGAAGTACTTTATGATGCATTGATTACAAACAGTATAAAAATATAAATAGAGTTTGTCCATAATGTCCGATTTCATCGTTATTCTCAGCCTTCAAATCAGTTATGTACTTTAGTACACTCCCTATTTTCAGGCTATCGAAACCTCGAACTCGAACATTCTGAAACAAACTCTTGACTTTATGGGCAAACTCTAATTAATTTTTTAGCAATTCAAATCATACATTTACGTAATTGCTCAACAGGAGTCTACCATTTGAAAATTATACATTTTTTAATGCAATAATAATATCATCTTAATGTTTTAATAAATCTTAACTTTTTTTATATCTTTGCAAATAATTTTAAAAAATTAATATTTGAATTCACTCTGAAGAGTCTATAAATTAAATTATAATTAAATTTATCTATATTTTATATTGATTTATCTATGGAATTAATTAATTTGTTTTGACTAAAAAATGATTCAATATAAAAATGACTTTTTAGAGTTGATTTATATTTATTTAAAATTTTAAGAATAATAAAACTATCAATAAAATAAACAAATGAAAAGAAATAAGATTATTTTAATTTTGTTTATATTAATAATTATTATTTCGTGTGATAGAAATAGATCCAACAAGAATATTTCTTCTAATCTGGTAAATAATCCAAATACTGCATCAAGTGAAAAAAATAAAGAAATGCTTCCAGTATTTGAATTTGAAGAAGAAGAACATGATTTTGGGAATATTGTTGAAGGAGAGAAAGTCACTTATAGTTTTCGGTTTAAAAATGCTGGTAAAAGTGATTTAATTATCAGTTATGGGAGTGCCAGTTGTGGCTGTACCAATCTGGAATATCCAAAAGAACCTATCAAGCCGGGTGAAGTATCATATA
>JAKIYJ010000023.1 GCA_022708585.1 Bacteroidota bacterium | reverse complement strand
TGCTTAAATTATTTAAAAAATTGTATGATAATGGAATACAACCTGTTATCGTAGCTCACTTTTCTACACCAAGAGAATTGCTTAATGTAAGTACAATATCTGCCATCCGACGTTTGAAATCTTATGGTGTTACTATAAAAAGTCAAAGCCCCATAATGAACCACATAAGTTTTTTTACTGATGAAAACGGTAAAGTTGATGTTGACCGCTCAGCTCAAAATTGGATTGATCTTGCCAATATATTAGCAATGCTGGGTGTTGGGTTCCATTCTATGTATATTGCCAGGCCAACAGGAGAACATCATTATTTTGCTGTTCCTATAGCAGATATTAATAAAGTATTTAACAAAATTTTTAGATCTCTTGCCTCTATTAATCGCCCATCAAGATATATTACAATGACTTCTTCTGCTGGGAAAATTTCTCTTTTAGGTACAGTTGAAGTAAATGGAGAAACCTTATTTGCACTTAAATTTAATGAAGCACGTAATATGGAGTGGCTTGATAATGTTTTTCTTGCTCAATATGATGAAAAACAAAAAGTTATTGAAAACCTTACACCTTATGAATCTGATAAGTTTTTTTATGTAGATGAATTACTTGAAATCGAAAATCAATTAAGTAAGAAATTAGATTTATCTCAAAATAAAAAATAGCAGGAGTTACACTCTTATGATTAATAAAATTGTAAATAGTGTACACGAAGCCGTGTCTGATATTTTTGATGGAGCTATTGTTCTTATTAGTGGTTTTGGTGAAGCAGGAAGTCCTATTGAACTTATTCATGCTCTTATTGATCATGGCGCAAAAAATCTTACAGTTGTTAGTAACAATACAGGTAATGGGCATGTAGGCCTTGCTGCTTTAATCGAAAATCGCCAGGTTAAAAAAATGATATGTTCTTTTCCACGTACAGCCGATTCTGTGGTTTTTCCTGAATTATACCGTAAAGGAGAAATAGAACTTGAACTTGTTCCACAAGGCACTCTGGCTGAAAGAATTAGATGTGGAGGGGCTGGCATACCTGCCTTTTATACACCCACTTCCGTAGGAACCCCATTGGAAAAAGGCAAGGAAGTACGCGAATTTAATGGGAAAAAATATGTGCTTGAATATGGATTAAAAGCTGATTTTGCTTTGATTAAATGTGAAACTGCTGACAGATATGGAAACCTTTTGTACAATAAAACTGCCAGAAACTTTGGTCCTATAATGTGTATGTCGGCTAATTCAACTATTGTACAGGCAAAACATATTGTAGAATTAGGGGAAATAAACCCTGAATCTGTTGTTACTCCTGGAATATTTGTTAAAAAAGTTGTTCATATACTTCATCCTGTTAGTGAAAATAAATTGATTAGCGAAAATTTCAGTTATTTATGAATAAAAATGTTGCTGGAATATGGAGCCGTGAACAAATGGCTCAAAAAATAGCAGAGGATATACCAGATGGCTCTTATGTTAATCTTGGCATTGGTTTACCTGAATTAGTGGCTAATTATATTCCTGCTGATAGAGAAGTGATTTTTCATACCGAAAATGGATTGCTTGGAGTTGGTCCTTCTCCTAAACCTGGTGAAGAAGATGATGAACTTATCAATGCTGGTAAAAAACCTGTTACGGCTATTAAAGGATCTTGTTTTTTTCATCATGCCGATAGCTTTGCTATGATAAGAGGTGGTCATATTGATATTTGTGTACTTGGTGCATTCCAAATTTCAGAAAAAGGAGACCTGGCAAACTGGTCAACAGGTGAAACTGATGCTATCCCTGCTGTAGGTGGTGCAATGGATCTTGTTGCAGGAGTTAAAACTGTATTTATTATTACTCAACATTTTACCAAAAATGGTGAGTCTAAAATTGTTAAAGAATGTACTTATCCTTTGACAGGCAAAAGAGTTGTAAACAGAATATATACTGATTTTGCTGTAATTGATGTTACTGATAAGGGACTTTATGTTATAAAAATGGCACCAGGAATTGATTTTGATTTTCTTAAAAAAAATACAGAAGCAGAATTACATTTATATTAATTTGCGTTTTTATTAAATTCATAAGTAATTATTATATATTGGTTAAAATTATTAATTAAAATATAAATTTATTTAATATAATAAAATGACAAAAGAAGAAGTTTTATTTTCAAAAGCCAAACAGGTATTACCTGGTGGAGTAAGTAGAAATATTATTTATCGTAAGCCCCATCCATTTTATGTTTCAGAAGCTCATGGTTGTTATGTAACTGATATTAATGGAGTTAATAGAATTGATTTTGCAAATAATGTAGCATCACTTATTCATGGGCATGCTCATCCTGCCATTGTTAAAGCAGTTTGTGAACAAATTCAAAAAGGCACTGCTTATACGCTTGCTACTGAGGTAGAAATTGAACATGCACAACTTCTATGTAACAGAATTCCTTCATTTGACAAGATTCGTTTTGTAAACTCTGGTACTGAAGCTGTAATGGCTATGATTAAAGCTGCAAGAGCTTATACAGGTAAACCTAAAATTGCAAAAGCTGAAGGTGGCTACCACGGCAGCTACGATGTAGCAGAAGTGAGTCAGAGCGCATCTCCTGATAATTGGGGAGATATTGATAATCCTAATAGTGTACCTCACGTTTATGGCACTCCTCAAAGTGTTCTTAATGATGTTGTGATTTTTCATTTTAACGATATTGAAAGAACAATAAATATTTTGAACCGTTATGCCGGAGAAATAGCCTGTGTTATTATAGATCCAGTACCTCATAGAATAGGAATGATACCTGCAACAAATGAATTTATTGACGCTATTTACCAATGGACACGCGAAAATAATGCTTTAATGTGTTTTGATGAAGTTATCTGTTTTAGAGTTGATTATGAAGGATCTCAATCTGCATACTCTCATAAGCCAGATTTAACAGCATTGGGAAAAATTATAGGTGGTGGGTTCCCTGTTGGAGCTTTGGCAGGAAAAAATGAAATAATGGAAATACTTAATCCCGGGGGTAATAATTATCGTTTCTCCCTTTCCGGTACTTTTTCAGCTAATCCTGTCTCTCTAATTGCTGGCAAAACCGCAATGGAACTGTTTGATAAACAGGCTGTTGAAAAAATAAATAAAATGTCTCAAATAGCACAACAACAAATACTTGAAGCCGCAAAAATTGCAGATGTTCCTGTTTACTTGACTGGCAAGGGGTCTATGTTCAAAATTCATTTCAGAGAAACAGCTCCTGTTAATTATAGAACCGCTTATGAAGATAAAAAAACTAAAAAAATAATGAATATGTTCCTCGACCATCTGTATGAAAAAGGAATTATTATGATTGATTCTTGCTCCTGCTTCCTTTCTACTGTAATTACTCAAAAAGAAATTGATGCTTTGAGCGAAGCCGTGCTTTCTGCATTAAAATTTATAAAACCAGAACTTGAAAAATAAAAAAATAATTTGATTTTTGATTGTTGAATTAAGATATGTAATTTTATGAATAGGGATGTCTTTATATGCGATGCCATTCGCACTCCTGTGGGCAAATATGGCGGTTCTCTATCAAGTATTCGTACCGATGACCTTGCTGCAATAGTGATAAAGGCAATTGTAGACCGCAATAAATCAGTTGATTGCGAACAAATTGATGATGTTATAATGGGCTGTGCCAATCAGGCAGGCGAAGATAACAGAAATGTTGCACGTATGGCTTTGCTGCTGGCCGGCTTACCTGTTAATGTTCCTGGTGTTACAGTTAATCGTTTATGCGGTTCTGGTATGGAATCCGTTGGTATGGCAGCAAGAACTATTGCGACAGCGGATGCTGAAATCATTATTGCAGGTGGAGTAGAAAGTATGTCCAGATCTCCTTATGTTATGAATAAATCACAAGAATCTTTCGATAGAAATGTAAAAATTTACGACACAACAATTGGCTGGAGATTCGTTAACAAAAAAATGGAACAAACTTATGGCATAGATTCTATGCTCGAAACTGCTGAAAATCTTGCAGAAAAATATAATATTACTCGCGAATATCAAGATATTTATGCTTATAATAGTCAATATAAAGCTGATAAAGCTCAAAAAGAAGGTTTATTTGATGATGAAATTATCCCAGTTACTGTACCAGTTAAAAAAGGCGAACCAATAATTTTTAAAAATGATGAACAGCTCAGATTAAGTCCATTAGAAAAACTTGCTGCTTTGAAATCTGTTACTAAACCTGATGGAACTGTTACACCTGGAAATTCATCAAGTATCAACGATGGTGCAGCAGCTCTTTTGATTGCCTCTGAAAATGCTATTAATAAATATAATTTAAATCCAATATGTAAAATTACAGGAATGCAGTCAGCTGGTGTATTACCCAGAATAATGGGGAT
Organism: Bacteroidota bacterium; assembly: GCA_022708585.1. Classification (GTDB taxonomy): domain Bacteria; phylum Bacteroidota; class Bacteroidia; order Bacteroidales; family JAKIYJ01; genus JAKIYJ01. The sequence goes on along the minus strand of JAKIYJ010000023.1, from coordinate 7,470 downwards.
AGGTCCTGTATTTTCTACGCTAAAACTTTTGAATAAACTTAATTTATCGTTAGATGATTTTGATATTATAGAATTAAATGAAGCTTTTGCTGCTCAGGTGCTGGCGTGTTTAAAGGAATTAAATATCAGTGCTGACGATATCAGACTTAATCCACAAGGTGGAGCAATAGCAATTGGGCATCCATTGGGTATGAGCGGTGCCCGTCTGATAACTACAGCTTTTCATCAATTAAAAAGGAACAAATCTGAAAAAAAAGCACTTTGTACAATGTGCATAGGAGTAGGGCAGGGGATTTCAATGGTTGTTGAAAAGGTATAGTGTTTAAATTTTGAATCTCACTATGGTGTTGATGTTTTTTCTTGTTGGTTCGGCAGAATTTATTATGTGCTTTAAATATGTATCTAACTTATTGATAATATGAATGTTATGAAAATGAATCTAGCAAAATAGAAAATTCATCTATATTATCAATATATAATTCATTTCACTCTTATTTTTTGTCCAATTTGTAAAATACTGTTTTCATTTATATTATTTAATACCAGCAATTGTTTTACAGTTGTTGAATGTTTTCGGGCGATAGAATAAAGCGTATCCCCTTTATACACAGTATAAAATAATTCTTCAGTTACAGGTTTTATTGTTTTTGGGGAATTTATGTAAGATGAATCAAAATTAACAAGATTAGTATTTGTTTTATTTATTAATGTATCTGAAATTGTTTCTTTGAATTTGACTTTATTTGCCAGTATATTTGTATCAATTTTATACTTAAACAACCAGTTATACAAGGTATCCTTGTAAAATTCATCAGCCAGGTCACCATGACCGGCACCTGGATAGATTGTTAAAAAACAGTCTCCTTTTCTATTTTTACAAGAAACAATAGCATCGTATATTTTTTGAGATTCTGAAATTTTGACCGCTTTATCAATTTGTCCATGTTGAATCCATAAATTTGTTTGAGCAAGATTACAGGCGTCTTCAACGTTTCCTCCTCCACAAAGAGATACGGCTGCTGCTATTCTTTCAGGATATTTACCTGCAAAATGCAATGTACCATATCCTCCTAAACTCATACCCGCTACATAGACTCTTGTCTTGTCTGTTTTATAGTTTTGTTCTACGAAGTTCAATACATCAAGTATCTTGTCAGGTTCCCAGCTTTCAGATTTTTTAACCTGTGGTGCAACAACAATAGCAGGTATTTTTCTTCCTCTTTCAATGGCATCAATTATACCGTACTTTTTAACCAGATTCAGATTATTACCCGATAAACTTCGACCATGTAGAAAGAGTATAACAGGCATTGTTTCTCCCTGTTCAGTTTCTTTGGGCAGATAAAGTAAAAAAGGATAATCTGTTTTATTCAAAATTTCATGAAATACAGTTTTTTGAGAAAATGATTCTTTTGTATAATAAGAAAGAAAAAATATTATTAAAATAAAATATTTAAAATTATTGTGCACTTTTATATTTTTCAGATTCCTGATTTCTTTATTAATTTCAAAAGTAATTAAAATTTCTATATTTTACATATAAAAATTTAATCTTCAAAAATAACATATTTATATTATATTATCTTGAATTAATTTAAAAATTTTTTCATAATCATAATTAAGCCAGTTAATTTCTTTATCTTTTTTAAACCATGTTATCTGTCTTCGAGCATATCGGCGAGTGTTGACTTTAATTTTTTCTATTGCGTCGGGCAAATTCATTTTGCCATCAAGGTATGAAATAATTTCCTTATAGCCTAATGTATTTAGTGCATTACAGTTACGCCATGGCAGGAGTGACTCAACTTCTTCAATCAGCCCATCTTTTATCATTTTATCAACTCTGTTATTTATTCTTTGATAAAGCACTTCTCTATCTGTTTCTATTCCAATTTTCAAAATACGGTATGTTTTTTTTTTAAATGCTTTAACTCTGAAGGAAGAATAAGGTTTGCCTGAACTGATGCATACTTCCAATGCACGCATAATACGATTATGGTTATTTAAATCAACAATTTTGTAATATTCAGGATCCAATATTTGTAATTGTGCTCTCATATTTTCAAGACCATTTTCTTTGTATTGTTGCTGTAGTGATTGGCGAAGTTGCAGAGGAGTATCAGGAATATCATCAATGCCATTACATACAGCATCAATATATAAACCAGAACCACCAGTAAGCAGAGCAATATTATTTTCAACAAACAGTTTTTCAAGTAAAATATTTACATCCTTTTCATATTTTGAAACATTGTAATAATCATTTACATTAAGATGACCTATAAAAAAATGTTCAACTCGTTGCAATTCTTCATCATTTGGAGCAGCTGAGCCGATTCTCATACCTTTATAAAACTGCCTTGAATCAGATGAGATTATTTTGCAATTTAATTTACTTGCTATTTCAACCGATAAAGTTGTTTTTCCTGATGCTGTTGGTCCTGTTATTACAACCAGCAAAGGCATATATTTCTGCTTGCTGTCCATCAAAATATATTAATCCTTCCGGTTTTTATATATCATTTGAAAGGGGAAAATCATCATTGTCAATATCTATGTTGTTATCGTCGTTATCAAGAAAAATATCGTTATTAAACTCATCAAGATTTTCATCATTATCTTGAAAATCAGTATTTTGTTCATCAAGTTCTTCATTAATTAAAGGGACATCAGTATTAATATGTTCCTTAATTTCTCCCTTACTTTTTACGATTCTGGGGTAGATAACTCCAGGTTGTGCCTGTGAAATCTTAATTAATTCAAGATAAAAGGTCTTAATATTAAGAAAATCGTATAAACGTGATTTTCCCATAACTGGAATCATATTTACTTCATCATTATTATCATCTGTATCAAGAATTTCAGTATTCATATCAATATAAGTAATTTCCTGAAGTTTTTGCCAGTTATTATCACAAATATAAAAAGATGCCAGTTCTTTGTCACTAAAATTAAGATTTTTAATAAGTAAAAAATGCAAATCTTCAAAAGTTTGATTTGATTGTATTTCAATATAGCGATAGAAATCTTCATTAATGTCGGTAAAAATTTTAAAATGATATATATGCATAGTTTTAATTTTTAAAAAATTAAACGAAAATTTAAAATTATAATTTTGTACAATTATACAAAAAAAATTATGAATCCATTTTGATAAGTCTATAAATCAAATTTTAATTAAATTTATCTATATTTTTAATAAGTTTATTTATATTTTTAATTTATTTATCTATGAAATTTTAATTTATTTTATCAAAAAAAATCAAAATAAAAATGATTTTTCAGAGTAGACTCAAGTTTTATTATTAATATTTTGTTTATTGGGTTCAAGTCCAATTTTTTGAGCTTCTTTAATCATAAAATCAAAAGATTCTTCATAGTTGTTTTGTATTATTCCCTCGAGAATAGCTTCTTTGATAGCATTTTTTATAATACCCACTTCACGACCAGGTCCAATATTAAAAGTTTTCATAATGACATTGCCACTTATTGGTGGTTTCCAATTACGCAATCTGTCTTTTTCTTCAATATCTTTAAGTTTTTGCCTTACTTCGGCAAATCTTGCCAGGTATTTGTTTACCTTATTTTGATCTTTAGAAGTAATGTCAGCTTCACAAAGCAGCATCAGGTCATCGATAGCAGTCCCTGCATCAAAAAGCAGTCTTCTGATTGCTGAATCTGTTATATCAGCATCCCATAAAGCGGCAGGGCGTTGATGCAGTAATACCAATTTTTGTACATATTTCAATTTTTCATCAAGAGGTAATTTTAATCTTCTAAAAATAGCGGGCAACATTTTAGATCCTTTCAAGTCGTGACCATGAAAGGTCCAGCCAATACCGGGTTCAAATTTTTTAGTAGCAGGCTTACCTATATCGTGCATTAAGGCTGCCCATTTGAGCCATAAATTATTGGTTTGCATTGCAACTTTATCGAGTACTTTAAGGGTATGATAAAAATTGTCTTTATGTGCTTGTCCGTCGATTATTTCAATACCCTGCAAACTGCTAATTTCTGGCAAAATAATGTTCAGCAGACCAGTTTGTTTCATAAGAATAAATCCTATAGATGGTTTATTACTTGACATTATTTTATTGAGTTCATCAGAAATTCTTTCAGCCGAAACTATTGATATTCTATTTTTATTTTTTTCAATGGCTGAAATACAATCATTATCAATAGTAAAATCAAGTTGAGTTGCAAACCTTATTGCACGCATCATTCGTAAAGGGTCATCAGAAAAGGTGATATCGGGGTCAAGAGGAGTACGTATCAATTTATTTTTTAAATCTGAAATACCATTAAATGGATCTATAAGTTGCCCGTATGAAGATGGTATCAGGCTTATAGCCATAGTATTGATAGTAAAATCACGTCTATTTAAATCTTCATAAAAAGTTCCATTTTCAACAACAGGTTTACGTGAATTTTTTTTATAGGACTCTTTTCTGGCTCCAACAAATTCGAATCGCCATTCCCCTGCCTGTATCATTGCGGTACCAAAATTTTTATATATTATTACTTTACTCTTATTGTTCAATTTTTTATTTATATGTTTTGCCAGTTCAATACCACTACCAACGGCAACAATATCAACTTCTTTTGTATATCTGCCCAACAGGGAATCTCTAACATATCCTCCTATCACATAAGATTCTAAATTTAATTCGCTTGCTGAATCTGATAATATTTTAAAAATTGGATCAGAAATAGCGTTTTTTAATTCCATTCTTATATTTTTTTTGCAAAAGTAACAAAAGTTGTAGAGTTTTACTCTGTTAAATAATTTCAAATTTTGCTTGAATATATTATGAAAAATAGAGTTCACTCCAATCCGAAAAGTTGATAAATTTTATTTTAATTAAAATTATCTATATTTTATATTAATTTATCTATATTATTGATTAATTAATTTTAGTAAAAAATAATTCAATGTAAAAAAGGCTTTTCGGAGTGGGCTTAAAATTTGAAATTACAATTTAATTTGTATAGAAATTATCTTAAAAAAATATAATTAGAGTTTGTCCATAATGTCCGATTTCATCGTTATTCTCAGCCTTCAAATCAGTCATGTACTTTAGTACACTCCTGATTTTCAGGCTATCGAAACCTCGAACTCGAACATTCTGAAACAAACTCTTGACTTTATGGACAGACACTAATTATTTATTTGCTCAACGCATATTTGACAGGCTGAATAAAGTTTTTAAAGTTACAGGTATGTAAAAAAAAAATAATTATTACAAAATATATTTTGCAAATTATTAAATAAAATGTAATTTTGCAAACAGCTTTTATAATGATGTTATTCAAAATTTAAAAGCGGGCCTATAGCTCAGTCGGTTAGAGCAACTGACTCATAATCAGTAGGTCCCTGGTTCAAGTCCAGGTGGGCCCACAAATAAATGCGATTTTATTTATTGTGATATTAGGTAATAAGTATAAACTTTTTATATAAACAAAATATTAATTCTAATAAAACAGGCAAAAATTTGGATAAATGAAAAAAAATATTTTATTCTTTTTTACTTTCTTAATATCTTCAATAATATTATCAGCCCAGGAAAATACAGGTATAAATAACAGTTCTGCAAAAGCAAAAGAAGAAAATACTAATAATAAAAAGTCAGAACAGGTTTTTCATTTTGGTTTAAAGGCATCACCGGCTATTACCTGGTTAAAACCAAACAGTAAATTTTTATCATACAATTCCACTCGATTTAATATTGATGGAGGTTTAATAATGGATTTTAATTTTACTGATAATTATGCTTTTTCAACAGGTTTTGAAATTGTCAGTACGGGTGGAAAATTAAATTATCCAGTAACTGCTGGGGATTCAGTCTTTTATAAGCCAGAAAATGATTCTCTGTGGTTTTATTTAATTGATAGAACATATAGATTAAGATATGTTAATATACCTTTGACCTTAAAATTAAAGACCAATCAGATAGGTGCAATGGTTTACTACGGGCAATTTGGCTTTGATTTTGGTTTAAGATGGAGGGCAATGGCTGATGATAATGGAACTCAAAAAAAGATTTCTACTTTCAATGATGATATTGACATTCAGAAGGAAATAAATTTTTTGAGGCTTTCTCTTAACGTTTGATTAGGAATTGAATACAATCTGGCGGGAAGCACATCGATGCTGATAGGAGTTAATTACAACAATGGTTTTACAAATGTTTTTAGAAAAGAATCCAAGTATTTGCAAAATAGAAATGGTAAAATAAAACAGGATGCATTCGCTAATTATCTTGCTTTATCGATAGGCGTTTTATTTTAAATTCTAATTATGTATAATGAAGATAGCACTCGCTCAACTTGATTTTCAGGTTGGAAATTTTACTTCAAATTCCCAAAAAATTATTAATGCAATCCAGAAGGCTAAAAAAAATAATTCTCAATTGATAATTTTTCCAGAACTTGCTGTTACTGGATGCCCTTCTCAAGATTTTCTTACTTATCAGAGTTTTATTGCAAAATGTTATCTTGCATTAGATGAAATTAAATTACACTGTAATAATATTACAGCTATTATTGGCAGTCCTGAAATAAATAAAGATAAATGTGGAAACCCTTTATATAATGCAGCTTTTATAATTTCGGATGGTGAAATTATTTCAACAGTAAGAAAAACGGTATTGGCTAATTATGATGTATTTGATGAATATAGATATTTTGAACTCGGTAAAAAATTTGATGTAATTAATATAAATGGGTATAAAATAGCTATTACCATAGGTGAAGATTTGTCAAATATTCAAAATCATTCATTATGTATTAAACATCCAATGGAGGAACTAATCAAGCAAAATCCTGATTTTATTATTAATATAGATGCTTCTCCATTTAATTATAATCGGGTTGAAACCAGATACGATATACTTTCTGCTTATGCAAAAAAATATGGAATACCTGTGATATATGTTAATCAGATTGGAGCCCAAAACGAACTGATTTTTGATGGTGGGTCTTCGGTCATTAATTCATCAGGGAATATTGTTCATCAATTACCTTTTTTTAAAGAAAGTGTGGAATACATTGATTTTAAGAATATAGATTCAGTTACTTCCTTATGTGAACAGAATATAAATAAAATATCTCTTGTTTATGATGCATTAATAACTGGAATCAGAGATTATTTTTTAAAAACAGGTTTTAAAAAGGCAATATTGGGATTATCAGGCGGTTTGGATTCTGCTGTTTGTCTTGTTTTGGCAAGTCAGGCTCTTGGAAAAGAAAATGTATGGTCTGTTTTAATGCCTTCTTTATTTTCTTCCGAGCATTCAGTGTCAGATGCGAGAATTCTGGCTGAAAATATCGGTTGTAAATGGGATTTAATTAATATTAATAAAATATATGACAGTATTATTAGCTCATTGAATCCATTATTTGGAAATTTACCGTTCAACACTACCGAAGAAAATATTCAGGCAAGAATTAGAGCAATTATTCTTATGGCTT
>JAKIYJ010000022.1 GCA_022708585.1 Bacteroidota bacterium | reverse complement strand
GCGGCAAGAACCATTGGTTTTGAAAGACTACCTACATTTAAAGTTATTCTTGAACTTTCTAAAATTCCAGATCAAATATTTAAGGAAAAGGCTGATAGTCTAGCTAATTGCATGTATTCTTTATTTCTTGACAGAAAAAAGCAGTTGTATAGTGAGATGTTATGGAATGCCAGAAAGAATAAGCAAAAAAAACTTTTACTTAAACAAAATATTTATGAAGATAAACTTTTAAAGCTTTTAACATTTCCATTGATAGCAGAAGGTAAAGATAAATGGGTTAAGATAGACACTGTTGTAAATGAATTTTATGTTGGACTTGAAGGTGCATACAGAAAAGAATTAAGGGGCAGAGATGGTAGCCAGATACAGAAAAAACTTGCAAATGGTTTATGGCGTCCACTTTTTGATGGCAATCAAATAGAACCTGAAAACGGTAATGATGTAATCTCAACTATAAATTTGAATCTTCAAGATGTAACACATACTTCACTAAAAAATCATCTAATAACACACAGAGCAGCAGGTGGTTGTGCTATATTAATGGAAGTAAGTACCGGTCATATTAAAGCTATTTCAAATTTGAAAAAAACTGATAAAAATGAATACAAGGAAATTTATAATTATGCTATTGCTGAAGCTGCTGAACCGGGTTCTTGTTTTAAACTTGCTTCTGTAATAGCAGCCCTGGAAGATAAAAAAATTGATACTTCAGATTTAATATATATTGCCAACGGAAAAAGATTTTTTTATGGTAAGTCAATTACTGATTCGCATCATGAAGTTTCTGAAAAAATTACTTTGAATAAAGCATTTTCACATTCCAGCAACGTTGGAATTGCGGCTATGATTTATGATGCTTATTCAAAAAATCCTCAACGTTTTTTTGAAAAATTAAAATCTATGTCACTTGATAAACCACTTGGACTGGAAATTAACGGCGAAACCCCTCCCTTTTTCAATAAAAATGCTCACGAGACTTCTATAGCAATAGGTTATGGACTTAGTATAACACCTCTACAATTATTGAGTTTTTATAATGCAGTGGCTAATAATGGTAAAATGGTACGTCCTATGTTTGTTTCAGAAATAAGAAAAGCAGGACAAACCGTAAAAAAATTCGAACCTTATGTTATTAATCCGTCTATATGTTCTGATAATACAATTTCAAAAGCAAAGAAAATGCTGCAAATGGTTGTTGAAGAAGGTACTGCAAAAGCACTTAAAAAATCAGCTTATTATGTAGCAGGAAAAACAGGTACTGCCAGAGTAGCACGTGAAAATGGCCAGTCAGGTTATGTTGAAGGCAGTTACAGAGCAATGTTCGTAGGTTATTTCCCAGCCGATGAACCTAAATATTCCTGTATTGTAGTAGTTTATCAACCCGACAGCGTTTATTACGCAGCACAGGTCGCTGTCCCAGTTTTTAAAGATATTGCCGATAAAGTCTACGCCCTGGATTTAAATATTCAACAACGTAAAGTTGATAATAACAATAATGTACAAATTCCTTTTACCTGTAAAGGATACCAACAAGATATTAATACTATATACCAATATTTTGGCTGTACTCAAAAAAATACATTATCGAACTATACTTTTACTATTTCTACTATTGATAACAATAAAAATATATCAGTTTATCCTGTAATATATGAGACAGGAATAATTCCTGATCTTAAAGGCATGGGAGCAAGAGATGCAATCTATTTCACTGAAAAATCAGGTTTTAAAATTAATATTCTGGGTAGCGGTAAAGTGATATCGCAAGTGCCTCCACCAGGAACTCAATGTAAAAGAGGCGATTTAATAAAAGTTAACCTTGGGAGGGAAGAACTGTGACAAAACTTTGCTGTGATATTATTCTAAATTCCAGTATAATTGAAATTATTGGAAATACTAATATACCTGTAAATTCAATATGTTTTGATTCAAGAAATATTTCAAAAGGATCTTTATTCGTTGCTATTAAGGGAATTAAGGTTGATGGACATATTTTCATATCTGATGCAATAAATGCCGGTGCTGTTGTAATAGTTTGTGAAGTTTTACCTCCGACTTTTTCAAATAATGTTACTTATATTAAAGTTAAAGATTCTTCCTATGCTCTGGGAATTATAACTTCAAATTTCTATGACAACCCATCTTCAAAATTAAATCTTGTTGGCGTTACTGGTACTAATGGTAAAACCACCACTGTAACTCTGCTTTATAATTTATTTATGAAACTTGGCTATAAAACAGGTTTAATTTCAACAGTACGAAATTTTGTTAACAATAAAGAGTATAATGCAAATTATACTACTCCTGACGCAGTGAGTCTTAATAAATTACTTGATATGATGGTTAAAGAAGGCTGTACTCACTGTTTTATGGAAGTAAGTTCTCATGCTATAAGTCAAAAAAGAATTGCAGGTATTACTTTTTCTGCTGGCGTTTTTACTAATATTACTCATGACCATCTTGACTTTCATAAATCATTTGATGAATACCTGAAAGCCAAAAAAAGTTTTTTTGATTCTCTGCCACCATCGGCTTTTGCTTTATCTAATGCAGACGATAAAAATGGGAATATAATGTTGCAAAATACCAAAGCCTCAAAATACTATTACAGTCTTAACAAAAACGCAGATTTTAGATGCAAAATTCTGGAAAATAGTTTTACTGGTATGCTGTTATTAATAGATAACACTGAAATGTGGACTAGACTTGTTGGCAAATTTAATGCATATAATATTTTAGTTGCCTACGCTACTGCCTTGTTAATGGGTATTGATAAAAAAGAAACTTTAACTGTACTTAGTAATATTAAAGGAGCAGAAGGCAGATTTGAATGTGTAACAAATGATAAAAATATTATTGGAATTGTAGATTACGCTCATACCCCAGATGCCTTAAAAAATGTGTTAAGTACAATAATTGAAATAAATGAAAAACAAGGAAAAATTATTACTGTTGTTGGTGCAGGAGGCGACAGAGATAAAACTAAAAGACCTGTAATGGCTGCTATTGTTTGTGAATTAAGTGATAAAATTATTCTTACATCTGATAATCCTCGTTCTGAAAATTCTAACGATATAATTGAAGATATGAAAAAAGGAGTTAAAGCAAATTACTGGAATAAGGTTATCGTTATAACTGATAGAAGAGAAGCCATTAAAACTGCTTGTAGCCTGGCAAATTCAAATGATATTATCCTTGTTGCAGGTAAAGGACATGAAAAATACCAGGAAATTAAAGGTATAAGGACACATTTCGATGATATGGAAATTTTAAAAAAATGTTTAAATATTAATCTTCAATAATATGCTTTATTATTTATTTGATTATTTAGATAAAACTTATGATTTCCCAGGTGCTGGTGTATTTCAATATATATCTTTTAGAGCTGCAATGGCTGTTATTACCTCCTTGATTATCTCGATGTTATTTGGTAAATCCATAATTAATTATTTACATAAAAAACAAGTCGGTGAAACAGTTAGAGATCTTGGACTTGAAGGACAAAAAGAAAAAGAAGGCACACCTACTATGGGCGGTTTGATTATTTTGCTGGCTATATTAATTCCTACTTTATTATTTGCTAAACTTCATAATATTTATATTATTCTTGCATTAATTTCTACTGCGTGGTTAGGGTGTATTGGTTTTATAGATGATTATATCAAAGTATTTAAAAAGAATAAAAAAGGACTGGCAGCTCGATTCAAAATTCTGGCTCAAGTTGGACTTGGCCTTATTGTGGGTTGTACAATGTATTTTAGTGATTCTATAGTTATAAAAGAGAAAAAGATTGAATATAAATATGTTTCTACTGAAAATATTTTTACTAATAATAAAGAATCTGCAACAAGTGGACTTTTTGCTAAAAATCCTGTTAAATCAACTAAAACGACCATTCCATTTGTGAAAAACAATGAATTTGATTATGCTGTTTTAATTTCATGGTTAACGAAAGACTATGCTAAATGGGCTTTTTTGATTTTCATTCCTATTGTAATTCTTATTGTTATTGCTGTTTCAAATGGTGCAAATATGACAGACGGGCTTGATGGTTTGGCGACAGGGACGTCTGCCATTATTGGAGCCACACTGGGCATTCTTGCTTATGTATCCGGTAATGCAGTTTTTGCAAATTACCTTAACATTATGTATATTCCAAATTCTGGTGAGTTAGTCGTATATATAAGCGCTTTTGTCGGTGCTTGTATAGGTTTTCTCTGGTATAACTCATACCCTGCTCAAATATTTATGGGGGATACTGGCAGTCTGGCAATAGGCGGTATCATTGCCATTTTTGCTATTATGATACGTAAAGAATTGCTTATTCCTCTCCTGTGTGGCATTTTTCTCATCGAAGATCTTTCAGTTGCCCTTCAAGTTACTTATTTTAAATATACCAAGAAAAAATATGGTGAAGGAAGAAGAATTTTTAAAATGGCTCCAATACATCATCATTATCAACTAAAGGGATTTCATGAGGCAAAAATAGTTCTTCGTTTTTTTATTGTTGGTATTTTACTGGCTGTACTTACAATTATAACGTTGAAATTAAGATAATAAATTATAAAACTATAATAAATAAAAATAATTATGATCATAGACAGTTTGTCGATAGAAAATGAAAAAGAAAATTACACTACTCTGGCTGCTGTAATTGATAATTATATTTATGATTTACGAAAATTAAAAGTTAAGGAATCATTATCTGCTTTCCAAAATACGGAACATAGACTCGAATTTGTGTCAAGGGTTCACGGTATTGATTTTATTAATGATTCAAGAGCTACTAATGTTAATGCTACCTGGTATGCTCTTGAAACAATGAACCATCCTGTAATTTGGATAACTGGTGGCATTGATAGAAATAACAATTATAAGATTATTAAAAATCTGGTTCAACAAAAAGTTAAAGCTATTATTTGTCTGGGAAAAAATAATTTAAAAATAATAAATTTCTTTTCTAAAATTATTCCCTATATTATCGAAACTACTTCTATGGTTGAAGCAGTTAATATCTCATATAGCATAGGGGAAACAGATGATATTGTCCTTCTATCTCCTACCTGTGCCAGTTTTGATTTATTTGAAAATTATAAAGATAGAGGGCATCAATTTAAACAAGCTGTTTATGATTTATAACATATATCTTATTAATGAATATTGATGAAACAAATTTTAAAAAATATTAAGGGCGATAAGGTGATATGGATAGTAGTATTGTTACTGTCGCTGATTTCACTGTTGTGTGTTTACAGTTCTTCTGGTGCATTAGCTCAAAAAAACACCGGTGGAAATACTGAATATTACCTTATTAAACAAGCTTTGTTTGTTCTCTTTGGTTTTGTTTTCCTTTATATAATACACCTTATTAAGTATACTTATTTCGCAAAAATTTCTGTTTTCCTTCTTTTAATTTCTATTATACTTCTTATAGTTACATTTTTTAGTGCTCCTACGAATGATGCTGCAAGATGGATTTCAATTCCTTTTCTCGATATTAGTTTTCAAACTTCTGACTTTGCAAAATTATCACTCATTACTTATATGGCAAGAGTTTTAACAATAAAACAAGAACAAATAAAAGACTTTAAAACTGGTTTTATTCCCATAATAATTCCTGTATTTATCGTTTGTGGACTAATTCTTTACGCAAATTTCAGCACTGCTGCAATTTTATTTACTATTTGTGTTGTTATGATGTTCGTTGCTGGTGTTAATCGTAAATATTTATTTTCAATGATAGGAATAGGTATAGTTGCCCTATTTATCTTTTTTGCAGTATTGCATAATTTACCACCACAAAAACAGGGAAGAATTGCTACATGGCAAAATAGAATAGAAAATTTCTTAAATAAAGATTCGGGTGATAATTATCAGGTAGAGCAATCTAAAATTGCTATCGCCACAGGAGGATTTTTTGGAAAACTTCCAGGCAACAGTTCTCAAAGGAATTTTCTCCCATCGGCATATTCAGACTATATTTTCGCAATAATAATTGAAGAATATGGTATAATTGGAGCATCTTCTATTATACTTTTATACCTTATTATATTATATAGAATAGTAAAAATTGTAACAAAAGGACCCGGCAAATTTGGAATGTTCTTAACTGTTGGACTTGGATTTAGCCTTGTTTTTCAAGCATTGCTTAATATGGGAGTTGCGGTTGACTTATTACCAGTTACAGGGCAAACTTTGCCTTTTATTAGTAAAGGCGGTACTTCCACTTTGTTCGCTTTTATTTCTATTGGTATGATATTAAGTGTTAGTAAAGAGATTGAAAAAACTAATGAAAATGAGAAAAATTATAATTCCATAAAGATTGATGAAAATGGAAAAAATTAAAATTATTATTAGTGGTGGTGGTAGTGGTGGGCATATTTTCCCTGCTATTGCCATTGCTGATTCTCTGAAAAAAAGAACTCAAAATGTGGATTTTCTTTTTGTAGGTGCAAAAGGTAAAATGGAAATGGATAAAGTACCTGCTATGGGCTATAAAATTAAAGGTTTATGGATTAATGGTTTACAAAGAAAAATTACTGTAAAAAACTTGATTTTTCCTATAAAAGTAGCAATAAGTTATATTAACGCCTTTTTTATTATTAAAAATTTTAAACCTGATGTAGTTATAGGTACTGGAGGCTTTGCCAGTGCCCCTACCCTGAAAGCCTCAACAACCTTAAAAATTAAAACTTTAATCCAAGAACAAAACTCATTCCCGGGCATTACAAATAAAATGCTCGCTAAAAAAGTAGATAAAATATGTGTGGCTTACCCTGAAACTGAAAAATGGTTTCCCAAAAATAAAATCGTTCTAACAGGTAATCCCGTTCGACTTGAAATTGCAAACTTTAAAAATAATAAAGTTGATGCTTTAAACTGCTTTAAACTTGATAAACAAAAACCTGTTGCCCTTATTTTAGGTGGCAGCCTCGGTGCTTTAACTATTAATAAATCTATTTTTAATAATATTGATACTATTATTAAAAATAATATTCAACTTATATGGCAAACAGGAAAATCTTTTTATGAACAAGTTATCTCAAAATTTGCAAATGTTGAGAATATCCGAATTTTTGATTTTATCAGTAATATAGAACTGGCTTATGCAGCTGCCGATGTCATAATAAGTAGAGCTGGTGCTATTACTATATCTGAACTCTGCTGCATTGGCAAGCCAGTAATACTTATACCTTCCCCCAACGTTGCCGAAGATCATCAAACTAAAAATGCTCTGGCACTGGTTAATAAAAATGCTGCTTTAATGATTAAAGATTACGATGCAGAAAAAGAACTCGTCACAACTTTAATTTCATTGTTAAATAACGAAGAATTAAAAAATAAACTTTCAAAAAATATTTCTTCTCTTGCTAAACCTAACGCTACTGAATTAATTGTTGATGAAGTAATTAAATTAATTGATAATAAAAATGTTTGAAAACTACTCTCATATATATTTTCTTGGTATAGGTGGCATTGGAATGAGTGCACTGGCTGAATATTTCTACAGTAAAGGATTTATAGTAAGCGGTTACGACAAAACTCCTTCTAAAATAACAGATAATTTAATACAAAAAGGAATTAATATTCATTTTAACGAAAATATTCAATTATTAGCCGATAATATTGATCTTGTTATTTATACACCTGCTATTCCTGATGATAACATTGAACTGAATTATTTTAAAAATAAAAATATTAAAATTATCAAAAGATCTGAAGCCCTTTCTACATTGACAAAAAATAATTTTACAGTAGCTGTCGCTGGCACACACGGTAAAACAAGCATTACCGCAATAATTGCCCATATTGCAAACTTTGCCGGTAAAAAAATTAATGCCTTTATTGGTGGAATAAGTAAAAATTTCTCTTCCAACCTTATTGTTACCGATTCTGACCCTGAAATATTTATTGTAGAAGCTGATGAATTTGACCATTCTTTTTTATACCTCGAACCAGATATTGCCGTTATTTCTTATATTGATCCCGATCATCTGGATATTTATGGAAACTATGACGAACTTAATAGAAATTTTTCATTATTTACTGATAAAATTAAAAATAATGGATTTTTAATTTATAAAAATGAAATTAAAATCAATATAAATCCTAATATAAACGCTTATAAATATGCTATTAACGATAATTACGAAATATTTGATTTCGCAGCTTATAATATTGTATTAAAAAATAAAAAATTCTTTTTTAATTTAAAACTTCAAAATGAGTTTATTGAAAACGTTTATTGTGGAACTCCTGGATTTCATAACATAGAAAATTCTGTTGCCGCTTCTGCTGTATCTTATAAACTTGGAATTAAACCTGATACTATCAAATCTGCTTTAGCTGAATATAAAGGAGTAGAAAGAAGATTCGATTTCAGAATCAATACTCCTGAACTTGTATATGTCGACGATTATGCCCACCACCCAAGAGAAATTAAAACCTGCATCAGTTCCTTAAAACAGCTATATCCTGATAAACAGCTTACTGTGATTTTTCAACCACATCTGTTTTCACGTACAAGAGATTTACTTGATGATTTCGCATCTTCTTTGCAAATCGCTGATAAAGTTATATTACTCGATATTTATCCTGCACGCGAAAAACCAATACCAGGAATTGATTCAAATTTGCTGCTGTCAAAAATAAATAATAAAAATAAAATTTTGTTGACAAAAAATGAATTAATAGACTTTTTAAAAACTAACCCCCCTGAATTGCTCGTTACTATGGGCGCTGGTGATATCGACAGACTGGTAAAACCTATAGAAACTGCTTTAAAAGAAATTATTGCATAAATAAATTTAAATGCTATGACTAAAAATTTTAAAAGATTTATCGTATATTTTCTGGTTTCAAGTATTTTAATTATAGTATTTGCCTTTTCAAATAAAGAATATAATAATAAAACTATTAATAATATAGATATATCAATATTATATTATAATAAAGATACCTTGATTACTGCACAGGAAATTAAAAATACGGTTGAAAATATTATAACAAATAGAAAAATTTTTCAGGTAGATCCAGGCCTAATAGAATTAAGATGTATGAATATACCCTGGGTTAAATCGGCCGAAGTATTTATAACACTTGATGGAAATATTTTAATCAATGTTGTTCAACGCAACCCTTTATTAAGAATATGGAAAAATAATGAGCAAAGTATTTATTTAGATTATTCGGGATTTTTCCCCCTTAAAGAAGACCGTTCCACCAGAGTTATCAACGTGTCAGGCTATATACCAGCAAAAGAATTCATCTTACAGCCACCCGCAAAAGATTCTGTTAAAAACACTGATTTACACCAAAATATGTTTTATGAATTGTTAAATTTAGCTAATTATATTTATAAAGATGACTTTTTGAATGCCATTACTGAACAGTTTTATATCCAGCCTGATAAAGAAATTTGTATTGAACCCAAAATCTTTAATCATACTGTATTATTTGGAAAAATAGAAAATATTGAAGAAAAATTCGTAAAACTTAAAACTTTATATTCTTATTTATTTGAAAAAAATGAAATCAATAAATATAAATTAATTAATCTAAGTTATAAAGATCAAGCGGTCTGTACAAAAAAATAATATTAACCTTATAAAAATAACATATATGAAAAATAATGAAATAATTGTAGGTCTTGACATAGGAACCACCAAAATTGCTGCTATCGTTGGTTGCGAAAACGAGTATGGTAAAATTGAAATTCTTGGAATCGGGAAAAGTGAATCTCTGGGTGTCAAAAGAGGTATGGTCTCCAACATAGAAAAAACAGTACAATCTATTAAAATCGCAATTGAAGAAGCTTCGGCTAAATCGAATGTGGGAATCAATACAGTTATTGTTGGAATTGCCGGGCAGCACCTAAAAAGTTTACAACACAAGGGAAGCATTATGCGCAATTCTCTCGATGACGAAATATCTCAGGCTGACATAGACAAGCTTATTGAAAATATGCAAAAACTTGTTATGCCACCTGGTGAAGAAATCATTCATATCATTCCTCAGGAATTTATTGTTGATAAAGAATTCGGGATTAAGGATCCTATTGGAATGGCAGGAATTGAACTTGGAGCCAATTTTTATATTATTACCTGTCAGGTAACAGCCGAAAAAAATATTAACCGTTGTGTTACAAAAGCCGGGTTATCTATTGAAAATATTATTTTAGAACCTATAGCTGCTGCAGAAGCAGTACTTAGCGAAGAAGAAAAAGAAATAGGTGTCGCTTTGGTTGATATCGGAGGTGGAACTTCCGATATAGCCATTTTTCAAGATGGCATTTTAAGACATACCGCCGTAATCCCTTTAGGAGGCGATATAGTTACCGAAGATATTAAAGAAGGCTGTATGATTATTAAAAAACAGGCTGAGGCTCTTAAAATAAAATTTGGTTCCGCTCTTGCTAGTGAAAATAAAGCCGATGAAATTGTCACTATTCCAGGACTCCTCGGCCGCCCTCCCAAAGAAATTACTCTGAAAAACCTTGCCAATATTATACAGGCTCGTATGGAAGAAATTATTGAAAATATTTATTACGAAATTAAAGCATCTGGCTTCGAAAAAAAACTTATCGCCGGTATTGTACTTACTGGAGGCGGATCTCAATTGAAACATCTTGCACCTCTCACTTCTTATATTACAGGATTAGATACCAGAATTGGTTATCCTACTGAACACCTGGCAAGTAAAGTATCAGACGAAATAACTAATCCTATGTATTCAACTGGTATAGGACTTGTTATTCAAGGACTTGAAAATATCAAAAAAAAATTAAAAAATCCTAAATCATCAGACAATAATAAACCAGATAAAATAAAAAGAAAATTTTTTGATAATATTCTTTCAAAGAGTCGTAAATTTTTTGAAGATGATAACAATATTAATTAAAGTAATAAATATGAGCCACTCCGAAAAATCTATAAATTAAATTATAATTAAACTTATCTATATTTTTAATTTATTTTATCAAAAAAAATTAAAAATGACTTTTCAGTGTGGACTCAAACATAAATTTTTTAAAAATCTTTATATAGAATAATTTTTTAACAACATATAATATATTAATTTTATAAACCTTTTAAAATCAGAAAAATATGAAATTTGATACAGCAATAAATAAACCCTCAATTATTAAAGTTATTGGGGTTGGTGGTGGTGGCAGCAACGCCGTTAATCACATGTTTGAAGAAGGTATTAAAGATGTCGACTTCATAATTTGCAATACTGATGCTCAAGCACTTGAAATGAGCAACGTACCCGTTAAAATCCAGCTTGGAGCAAGAATTACAGAAGGGCGAGGAGCAGGATCCATACCAGCTGTTGGAAAAGAATGCGCAATGGA
Organism: Bacteroidota bacterium; assembly: GCA_022708585.1. GTDB lineage: Bacteria > Bacteroidota > Bacteroidia > Bacteroidales > JAKIYJ01 > JAKIYJ01. The sequence continues at coordinate 699 of JAKIYJ010000022.1, read as the reverse complement.
TAATATTGATGAAATAAGATCTTTGCTTCAACATAATACTAAAATGCTGTTTATTACAGCAGGTATGGGTGGCGGTACAGGCACCGGAGCGGCGCCCGTTATAGCTTCAGTTGCTAAAGAATTGGGAATACTTACAGTTGCTATTGTTACCAAGCCTTTTCTCTTTGAAGGCAAAAAAAGAATGCAACAAGCCGAAGAAGGTATTGAAGAACTACGTAAATATGTTGATACTTTATTGATTATATGCAATGAAAAACTTAGAGAACTATACGGAAATCAGAAACTTGGTAATACTTTTAAAAAGGCTGATAATATCCTGACCACCGCCGCAAAAGGAATAGCCGAAATTATTACAGTACCTGGTTATGTAAACGTTGATTTTGAAGACGTTAAAACCGTAATGAAAAATAGTGGCGTGGCTATTATGGGTGCAGGAGCAGCTGAAGGAGAAAATAGAGCCAAAGAATCCGTTGAAATGGCATTGACTTCTCCACTGCTTAATGATAATCAAATTAAAGGAGCACAAAATATTTTACTTTATATAGTCTCTGGAACTGATGAGGTTACAATGGATGAGGTTTCCGATATTACTGATTATATACAACGCGAAGCTGGTTCTTCTGCTGAAATTATATGGGGCAACGGTTTCGATGAAAAACTGGAAAATAAAATTAGTGTTACTATTATTGCTACTGGATT
>JAKIYJ010000021.1 GCA_022708585.1 Bacteroidota bacterium | reverse complement strand
TTAAATATTTATTTATTCCGATTTTAGTTTTAACCGGATGCGGTGATGAAAGCGCAGATAATAAAATTGTTGCGCGGGTTAAGCATGCATATCTTACCGAAAAGGAAGTTGAATCTGCTTTGTCTTCCGAAAAAAATAACGGGACTTTCAGGGAAGAATATATAAGGAATTGGGTTGAAAAAGAAATTCTTTATAACGAAGCTCTAGAAAGAAAAGTTGAAAATAAAGAATTCCGTGAAAAACTTGATGAGAGCAGAAAACAGCTTGCTATTGCATTCTTTTTAGATAAATATTTTGGTGAAAATCATTTGCCGGTTAATGAGAAAGAATTTGTTGAGTATTTTAATAAAAACAGAGAAAACTATTCGGTTAACAGCGAGGCTGTTATTTATAACGAAATAAAATTTAAGGATGAAAGACAGGCAATTCTTTTTAGGAACAGACTTATCGAAACTGACTGGGAAATAGCATCAGAAGATTTTGATAAAGATTCAACTGTTATTCTGAATAATAAAAATCATTTTGAAATATTCAATGAATTTCCATCTGTAAAACTTGCAAAAGTATTAAATGTATTAAATAAAGGGGAAGTAAGCATAATTCTGGAAGAAGAACCGAATGTTTTTTTGGTTGCACAAGTAATTGCCAAACTTAAAAAAAATGAAATACCTGAGTTAAATTATGTTCGTGAAAAAGTTATGGAAGATTTTGAAATTCTTCAGAAGAAAAAGCTCTTCTCACAACTGATTAACACTCTCTATTCAAAATATAATGTAGAAATTAAACAGGAATTTTAATGAAAAAAATATTATTTGTTTTACTTTTATCTGCATCAATTTATTCGCAGGAAATATTGGATAAGGTTGTTGCAATAGTTGATAATGAAATAATCCTTCAATCCGACCTTACCGGTCAGGTAGCATATGTTGCTGCTCAGCGCAGATTGGATCCAAACAATGCGGAACTAAAAGAACAAATTCTGAATGCAATGATTGAAGAAAAGTTGTTATATGCACAAGCGGAGCGCGATACAATTGAAGTGTCTAACGAACAAATTGATCAGCAGCTCGATTATCAATTAAACTTTTTTATTCAGCAATATGGTTCGCGTGAAAAGGTTGAAGAAGTTTATGGAATGAGCATTGAAAAAATAAAACGGGAATTGAGAGACGATGTACGAAAAAATCTTATGGCCCAAACTGTTCAGAATATGAAATTTGGAAATCTTCAAGTTACAAAACGCGAAATTGAAGAATTTTATGAAACTTACAAAGATTCTTTGGGACAAATTCCTGAAAGATTTCATATATATCACATTTTTGTTAATCCTACTGCAAATGCCGAACTAAAGAACAAAGCCCGGGATTTTGCACAATCAATTATTGATTCCATAAAGAATGGGGCAGATTTTGCAGAGATGGCTAAAAAATATTCTGAAGACCCGGGAAGCAAGGCTCAAGGCGGCGACCTTGGATTTGTGAAGAGGGGTTCTTTTTATCCTGAGTTTGAAGCGGCAGCTTATTCGCTTCGAAACAACGAAATTTCAGCTGTTACGGAATCTCCTGTGGGATTTCATATTATTCAAACACTCGAAAAGCGGGGACAGACAATTCATTCGAGACATATTCTTATAAAAATTAAACCTGATGAAGACTCGGATTTAAATGCTATAACAAAATTAAACGGTATACGCGACAGTGTTTTAAAAAACGATAAACCTTTCAGCTACTTTGCACAAAAGTACAGCGATGATAAACAGACAAACTTTTTAGGCGGTGAATTGGGTACATTCGAATTAAGCCAGCTTGATAAAAATCTTTTTGAAATTGTTTCAAAAATGAAAAAAGGTGAAGTAAGTTATCCGAAAAGATTACAGGTTGATAATTTGACATACGGGTTTCATATTGTTAAATTAGCTGACAGAATTCCAGCTCATAAACCTACTCTCGAAAATGATTATGAGGAATTAAAAAAACTGACAGAATTTTCGGCTAAACAAAAGCTGTACAAAGAGTGGATTAAAGAAATAAAAGAAAATATTTATTGGGAAATTAAAGAATAGGAATGATATTGGCGCAAGACAAATTAAATGATGTTGAATCTGTAGAATTGCTGAACAATTATACTGCCAAAATTAAAAATGAAATAGGTAAAGTAATAATTGGTCAAAGTGAAATTATTGACAACCTTTTAATTAGTCTTTTTGCTCAAGGGCATTGTTTGCTGGTAGGTGTACCGGGACTTGCAAAAACATTATTGATCAAAACCCTTTCAGAAGTACTTGACTTAAAGTTTAACCGTATTCAATTTACACCGGATCTTATGCCCGGAGATATAACAGGGACTGAAATTATCGATGAAGATAAAATTACAGGGAAAAGATATTTCAGATATGTTGAAGGTCCTGTATTTGCAAATGTTATATTAGCTGATGAAATCAATAGAACTCCTCCAAAAACTCAGGCAGCACTTCTTGAAGCTATGCAGGAGAACAAAGTAACTGCCGGTGGAATTACAAGGATTTTGCCCGATCCATTTTTTGTGCTGGCAACCCAAAACCCGATAGAACAAGAAGGAACATATCCTTTACCCGAAGCCCAGCTCGATAGATTTATGTTTAATCTTTGGTTGAGCTATCCAAGTTTTCAAGAAGAAATCCAAATTGTAAAGTCAACTACCGGCAGTAATCAGCAATCGTTAAATAAAATATTGGATAGTAAAACTATAAAAGATTTCCAACAGCTTGTTAAAAAGGTTCCGGTAGCAGATAATGTTATTGAATATGCAGTAAAATTTGTAAACGCAACAAGAACAAATAAAAGTAATGACGATTATATTAATAAATGGGTAAGCTGGGGAGCCGGACCACGGGCATCGCAATATTTAATATTAGCCGCAAAAACAAAAGCTGTGATGCAAGGAAGATTTACTCCGTCAATTGATGATGTACAAAGCGTTTTAATTCCGGTTTTACGGCATAGAATTATTCCGAATTTCAATGCCGAAGCAGAGGGCGTAAACTCTGTGGATATTATAAATAATATTAAAAAACAAATATAACTGCTTATGAAATTTTTCTTATCAGCTGTTACCTTAGTGCTTATCCTTGCCTCTTGCAATGATAAAATTGAAAAAATTGATGTAAAAAATGAGTGTTCCATAATCAACGAATTTGGTTTTTTAGCGGATTCTCTTATTATGAATCAGGGACAAATAAAGAAGTATCAGACTTTTTCGGATATTCTTCTACAAAACAAAATTCCTTTTAATGTAATAAATGAAATTTTAGATAGAGCAGGCAGCCTTTTTGACTTTCGCAAAATAAAAGTAGGAAATAATTATTATACGTATTCAAATGCCGATTCTGTAAATTCGCTGAAACATTTTGTTTATTGCGAAAATGCAATAAACTCTATAGTTATAAGTTTTAGCGATTCTATTACTGTAAAAAAAATCAGTAAAAAAATTGAAACCAGAGAAAGAGTTCTTACAGGTAAAATTGATAAATCATTATGGGCTGCCTTTGAAGATTTGAATACAAGTCCGATGTTGGCAATTAAATTATCGGAAGTTTTTGCCTGGCAGATTGATTTTTTTCGTATTCAAAAGGGAGATAAATTTAAAGTAGTATATACTGAAACATATGCTGATGATACCTTTATTGGAATTGATGAAATTAAAGCTGTTGTTTTTACACATATGAATCAGGATTATTATGCAATTCCATTAGTCCAAAACGGGGTTAAGGATTTTTATGATTTGGATGGTAAAAGTCTTAAAAAAGCCTTCCTTAAAGCTCCGCTAAAATTTTCAAGGATAAGCTCGCAGTTTTCCAACAGCAGGTTTCATCCGGTGTTAAGAATTTACAGACCGCATCATGGTATTGATTTTTCTGCTCCGGTCGGTACTCCGGTTCAGGCAGTAGGCGATGGTAATGTTGTTTTTGCAGGTTCTAAACGTGCCGAAGGAAAATATATTAAAATAAAACATAATGGAACTTATACAAGCGGTTATATGCATCTATCAAAATTTGAAAGCGGAATTAAGGAAGGAGCCAGAGTAAGGCAGGGAGATATAATCGGTTACGTCGGCAGTACAGGTTTATCCACAGGACCGCATCTCGATTTCCGCTTTTGGATTAACGAAAAACCGGCTAATTATTTAACACTCGAATTTCCATCGGCATATCCAGTTGATAAAAGTAATTTTGAAGAGTTTGTAAAAACAAAAAATGAAATTTGTTCTCGTTTCGATAAAATTGATGTTTATCCTGATTTCAGAGGATTACCGATTGCTTTCAGTGTCGAGTAGATTGCAAAAAAAATAATAAACTTCCCCCATCTAAAACTAATTTATCCGGCAGATTTATATTTTACTAAAAAATAAACTTGCATCCATTTTTTTTTTTTTAATTTGTCGTGCCTAAAAAGTAATCATATATATACATAATGATAAAAAATAATTCTAAAAAGAAGAGAATAAAAAAATACTTAATTATTGCCATCCTCTTGTTGTTTATTGGGTTAGTTGGATTTATTGGCTATTGGCAATATATCGAGATAAGAACGATTGAAATGATTACGAATAAAGAGACGATTATAAAAAAACAATGTAAAATATTAGACCTTGAGCCAAGAAAATATGTAAGTGTAATATATAGCGAGTTGTATAATAATTACAATTATCTCGATGAATTTGATTCAATAAGAGTAGAATTAGGATTTAATCCGTCACTTGGTTTTGGTCAGATGAGAATATCAACTTTAAAGTGGATTCTTAAAAATACACCGAATTTTAAAAATTATGATACCCAACGAGCAAATTTAATCAGTTTGTTGTTAAACGATACAACCAATATACACTTTACAGCTTTTTATATAAAACTTATTTCGGATAAGTATAATATTAAATATGGAAATAATTCACCGGTTGGCATATTGGGCAGTTATTATAGTTTAGGAATTGATCATTCAAATGCAACAATATCAAAATCGTATTTAAATGTTATTGGAAAGACAGCTACGGAATTTTATTATTCTGATAAACTGATTGATATATTCCCCCGACAGGAAGTGAATGAAAAAGATTAGATTGTTTAAATACCCGCTTGTGAAGCAATATGATCAAAAAGATTGTGGAGCTGCTTCGTTATTATCTGTTCTGAAATATTATGGAGGGGATTCCGGTTTTCCTAAAATCAGAGAGTTATGCAATACAAATGTTAATGGTTCTACAATGTTGGATGTAGTTGTTGCTGCTAAAAAATTGGGTTTTGATGCAAACGGTGCTGCCGGTGAATTTGATGATTTATTGAAAGAGAAAATGCCATGTATTGCACATTTAGTTTTAGAAAACGGTTTCCAACATTTTGTAGTAATTTATAAAATCAAAAAGGATAAAATATATTTAGCGGATCCGGGTAAAGGTAAATATTGGTTATCAAAAGAAGAATTCCTTAAACTATGGAAAACAAAATCAGTTGTATTACTCACACCGACAGAAAATATTTATTACGATAAAGCATATAACTGGTATAATTGGCTGTATGAATATTTGAAAAAGGATGAATCCTGGGTTTATGAAACACTGTTCCTCGGTATAATTTATTCTTTATTAAGTATGGTTACCGCTGTAATAATTAAATTGCTGCTTGATAAGTTTATCCCGGGAAATGAACAATCAAAGATAATTATCAGCGGTTCAGGTTTATTATTAATTTTTAGTATCAGAGCAGTTGTTGGATATTTAAGATTAAGGTTTTTAGTTATATTAAACTATAATGTCAGTAATAATATTAATACTGATTTCATTGAAAGACTTTTCCGGTTATCAAAGAAATTTTTTGATACAAGGAAAATCGGTGACATTACTGCCAGAGTAAATGATGCCATCAGAATACAAAATTCAATTTTAAAAATTCTAAGTTCCACAATAATAGATATTTTGATAGTAGTGTTATCTTTAAGTTTTGTTTTTTATTTCTCTGCCAATCTTGCAGGATTATCAATATTATTTGTTTGTATTTATTCATTATTACTAGTTCTTAACATAAAAAAAATCAGAGAACAGCAGACTGAAGTTATGAAATCTTATGCTTTAGTGGAGGCTAATTATGTTGATAATCTGAAAGGTATTGATGAAATTATGAGCTATAATGTAAATAAATCTTTCGTGAAGATTAATAAAGCTTATTTTAAAAATTACCAGGAAAAGATTAAATCAATCGGCTTGATTAAAAGTAATCTTTCATTTTTTTCGGAATTTGCCAACGGGTTGCTTTCGGTTGTTGTATTAATATTGGGTTCAATTTGGGTTACAGACGGTATTTTTATGATTGGTGAGTTAATGGCAGCATTTGCCCTTATTTCTAATACCATTCCGGCAATAAACCGGTTAGCTGATACCCCGATAGTATTACAGGAAGCATCTATTGCTTCAAGAAGATTATTAGATATTATACTGATTGATATTGAAAAGAATACTTGTCATTTGCCTTTTAAAATGGAGAGTGCGCTGGAAATTAAAAACGGTTTTTTTTCTTGGAATAATAGAGATTACCTGTTAAAGAATATTAATATTCAAATTTCTAAAGGGAAATTAACAACATTCTGGGGGCGAAGCGGTATTGGTAAAAGTACAATTGTGCAAATTTTACAAAGAAAGTATGCGTTGAATGAAGGCAGTGTTTTATTAGATGATATGGATGTCAGTGAAATTGATTTATTTGAATATAGAGAAAATATTGCGGTTGTTCCGCAGGATATTAAAATATTTAATGGCACAATTGCAGAAAATATTACTTTGTATAGAGAAGTTGAATTTGAAAAATTAACCCGAAGAATAGACGAATTGGGATTAATGAGCTTTTTTAAGAGATTTGATTACGGATTGTTTACAATTATCGGTGAAGAAGGCAGGTTGTTATCAGGCGGGGAAAAACAAATTATTTCTTTAACAAGAGCTTTGTTGAATACACCTGAAATTTTGATACTTGACGAAGGATTAAGCGGATTAGATGCTGAATTGGAATTGCTTATTTTTAATGTTATTAAAAAATATTCTGAAAAGCACGCTGTTTTACTTATAACCCACAATATGAATAAAATAATGAAGACAGATTACTTATATATTTTTGACAATGGTACAATAAGCAAACAAGGTGAACCGGAAGAGATTTTTAAGACGGATAAAATACTATCAGAATTTTAATTAAATGGGATTAATATGGAACAAGTTGTCACAGAATTTGAAAACCAAGTAGAAGAACAGGAAGATAACAAGCAAGTTTTAAAGGGTTGGCATTTGTACATTATTATTACCTTGGTATCTGTTCTTTCGGCTGTTGTTTTTGATAAATTTATCCTTTCCCGCCAGTTGTATGCCGAGCTATATGCGAAAAATATGGAAGAATTTAAAATTGATATTTATTATAACTTTATGCGCAAGTTAAATTTTCTTACTATCATATTTATTCCATTATTCCTGTGGATTAAACTTGTGTCCTGTACACTATTGTTTAAATTACCGTTGATGGTGAAAGGGATAATAATTCCGTTTAAAGATATTTATAAAATTATTCTGATAGCTACTTTCAGCTTAATTTTATGCAATATTGTCAATTTCACTTGGATATATTTTACACCGATATCAAAAATGACCCAAGAAACCTTCTTGCTTGCACCGCTTTCTATCACATATTTTCTTGATCCTGCAAGATATTCAACGGAAGCATTTGCGTTGTTAAATAAAATTAACATTTTTGAAATATTGTGGATATATCTTGTTTATTTGCAAAACGAAAAAATTAGATAAAACAGATGCTTTTATTTTGGCGCTTTCTTATTGGATTTTTATTGAAATACTGAATTTTGCTTTAGGTTTTTATTTAAGGACTCTTGTTTAATATAATGAAATTTATTCTGAAATCACTTTTATCAATTGTTTTTTTATTATCTGCAATAGCAAAACTGTGGGATTTTATAAATACTGTCAGTTACTTTTCGAAATTGCTGAACATAGATTTTATGATGACTAAGTATATTGTGGCGTTTTTTATTTTTGCAGAGCTTATTATTGCATTTATGGTAACATTCAACTATTTGATAAAAACACCAGTTTATAAAATTGTAATAAGTTTTACCATATTTTTTATTTTCTTTAATTTATACTTTTTACTTAAAGGATATACAAATTGCGGATGTTTTGGCACTGAATTTATAAGTTCTCCAGTATTTTCAATTATTAAAAATGCTGCACTGCTTTTTATTTTGTATTTATTAAATAATATTTATCAATCAGAAAAAAAAAGAAATATCAGTTTATAATTTTAGGTGAAATGTATGATTAAAAAAATATTTGCCTCGTTTATTATTTTATTTTTCATTTCTACTATAGGCTGGTTATTATATGAAGCTTCTATGGTAAATGTCATTGAAGTCGGCAGTAAATTTCCGCAAGTGAAATATATTGGTGAAACCGGTGAAAATGTTTTAAAACAAAAAGATGAAAGATCTGCAATGATTTTATATTATGATATTGAATGTCCCTCCTGCGAATACGAATTGGATTTACTTGAAACAAATATCGCTAAGTTACAAGAAATAAATATTTATTTGTTAACCACAAAAGAGTATAAAAAAAACAAGGAAAAAGTTGAAGTATTCAGTGCTCTATGTAATAGCAGCAATGTGATATTCGGAAGTCTTTCTGAAGAGGAGTTTAAAGGAAAAATCGGAATAGGTATTACGCCTACATTCTTATTCTTTAATAAAGCAGGTATTTTAACAAAGGTATTAAGCGGTGAAATAAAGTATAGCTTTATAGAAGATGCAGTTAAAAAATTAGGTAAAGAATAACTTTAACGGTCAAAATAACTGTCTCTTAACCGTGGGACATACAATTATTAATATCTTTAAAGGAGTATTTCTATGAAAAATCTAAGTGTTCAGCAAATGGAACAAATTAATGGCGGTATGGATGCAAGTTGTTGGTGGGCAATAGCTGGTATGAGTGTTGCAATATCAGGTGCGTTTTTTCTAACTGGAGGTATTGGAGGTTTGTTAATGTATCAAGCTGGACTTGCCGTTGGTGCAGGTGGTATGATAACATCGTGCTAATATTATCCTTTCTTGGGCTACAAAAAAGTAGCCCAACTATTTTATTATTTTTAGATAAAAAATGAAAGAGCAATATAAGGTGTGTGACTGAAGCAAAAAAATTACATCATTAAAAAAAAATTATAGCATTCATAAGAGATATTAGTTTGCGATAAATTGGAAATTTTATTACAATACTTTTTGTTTTATAAGTTTAATATTTTCAAAAACATATCAGGATTTTAAATATGTGGTTAGTTGAAAATGAGTTTAGAAAATTTTATGGAAATTTGTACAGTTTCTTAAAACCATCTAATAAGTATTATAATTACATCATATTAACTATTTTAATATTATTATCAACATATATTGCAATACCAATATATACGGATTTTATAAAATTTGATTCAAATAAAGAGTTATTAATTAATTATTGCGTTACATTTTATTTATTAATAACCCTTGAAATAGTTTTACAATTATATGTTATTAAAAAGAAAGAATTATTTAATATAAAGAAGTTAACTATATATCCATATCCTCCGTATTTTGAAAAATTCTTTCCTTATGCAGTTTTGCTCTTTGATAAAAAAAATTTAATCTGGCTTGTTTTTTCTATTATACTATTACTTAAATATGTTATTATAAGCACAAATATTTATATGATACCCTTAGGTATCATTGTAATTGCGCAAGTTTACTTTTCATTAAACATCTTTTTGTATTATTTTTTTCATTTTTTCAGAAATATCATTTTTAAAGGTAACTTGATAGGGATTATTATATTCATGAATATTATAATTTTTAACATGCTTAACATAACTAAAAAGATGGACATGCTATATAATGTTCCGATAATAAAGAGCCTTGCAAACATATTTTATTCTGCCAACAATTCCTTATATTATTTTTTTATTGATATTGTAATTATCAATTCTCTTTTTTTTGCAGCAGTCATATTGTTATATATAGTTAAAGTTAATAAATCAATTGAATGAAAAAAAATGTATTTCAAATCTTACCAACTCTTCTTATATGTAACACAAAATTATTACATAAAGAGATTAATTTATTTTTATTGTTAATTGTTAATAGTGGTTTGGTCTATTTTTTGTTTTTTATTGAAAAGTATCTCGATATAGGTTTATTTAACGAAATAGTAACTTTTACAATTATTTATAATATTTCGTTTGTTATTACTGACTTATTTTTTGAATGCGAAAAATTATTTATCCCTTATAGAGTTTATCCGGTTTCTATTCTTACACTTATTTTTATGAAAAATATAATAGCTATTATTACCTATTATGCATTGTTAGTAATTCAGTTATCAATAAATATATTTTTGGCATCTTTCAATTTTCAAGACATAATAAATTCTATATCCTTTTCTTTATTTATTCTACCTTTCCTATTAATTATTGCCAATATTCTTTCAATAAAAAAACAGATTTCATCTGTGAAATTTAATTTTATTAGAAGTGTTGTTCAATTTATTGTATTACTCATTTCATCAATAATTTATATACTACTAAACAGAATATTTCAAAACAATTTATTTTTTATGTTTTATATATCCATTTCTCTCATATTTATTATTTCTTATGTAATTTCAAAAATCCTAAATATACATTATTTAAGAGGCGGTTTTTATGTTTAATTCAACGGTATTAAAAATAACAGGGTTCAAAAAAAAATATATAAATTCTGTATGTGCCTTAAATAATTTAAATATCGAAATAGAAAATGGAATCATCTTCGGATTAGTAGGTCCTAATGGCGCTGGTAAATCCACATTGATTAATATAATTAGTGGAACAATTCTTCAAGATGAAGGAGAATTATTTTTTGAAGATGAAAAATTATTACCAACAGACTATCTATATAAAATGAAAATGGGTTTTATGTTAGAAAATCCAATCTATTTCGAAAATCTGACAATTAGTGAACAACTAAAGTTTTTAGCAGCTATGTATGACCTCAGTATTCCAATGGTATTAGAACATTCCAAAGAGTTATTATGTTACCTGGAATTGGAAAATAAAACAAATAGCATTATTCAAACACTTTCGACAGGTGAAAAGAAAAAATTTGCTTTCATTTGTTCGATACTACATAATCCAAAATTGCTAATTATGGATGAACCGTTTGAAAATATCGATCCTCTTTCACGCAAGAAAATGAAAATTGTACTGAATAAAATGAAAGAAAAAGGCACTACAATTTTTATAACATCCCACGCGTTGAAAGAAGTGGAAGATTTTTGTGATGAAGTTGCAATAATCAATAAAGGGAAAATTGTGTATCAGTCGGAAACAAAAGATATACGCAATAAAATAAAAAACGAAGTTACCAACGAAACTTATCAATCGCTTGAAGAAATATTTCTGGATTTAACTACAGAAAATGAAAAAATTACCGAGCTTAGCTGGTTGTAGTTCTGTTTTAAAAGAGAATTTTGTAAATAATTAACGTTGTCAATATTTATCGGGTTTTAATGAAAATTGTAATACTATCAATTTTACTATTATTAGCGCTGGCGTGCAGTAAAGTTGAAGAAAAAACAAATACGCTGATTTCTTCAGTTATACCTAACCGGGCCGATAACAAAAGCAGATTATTAGATTCAAATTGTGTAGGTTTTCTTAAAGATCAGTTTGATCCAAGGATTATTGATTCTTCCTTTTTTTATTACGATAAAAATAGAAATGAAAAAACCGGATTAAAATGGTTTAACATAAATGATAAAGATAAGGTGATTAATTTTAATCAGTATCTCATGGAAGATAAAAGATTAATTCCATACATAAATGAAAAAGATATTGAATTTGCATATACTGGTGAAAAGATATTAACTAATAAAGTTATTTACTTAGCCGATTTGGTAAAAGCCGAAAAAAATGAATACAAATATTTAAATGTCAGTTCGGATGATGGTATTAAAGTATTTTGCAATGGGAATTTGGTATATGAAGTGTTTGAAAACAGGACAATGGATCCGATTGCCCCGCAAGATATATTTAAGGTAAAATTAAAAAAAGGCAACAATGTTATATTATATAAAGTTTTCCAAAGTTTAGGCAGATGGGAAATATTCAGGAACTTTATACCTGACAATGAAGTGAGAAAAGCA
>JAKIYJ010000020.1 GCA_022708585.1 Bacteroidota bacterium | reverse complement strand
ATTCGCCGATTAAAGAGAGCAAAGATAGCAAAATTGAAAGTAGAGATTTTTAAACCCGCCATTGATGTTCGTTATGATGAAGAAAAGGTGGTATCGCATGATGAGCACAGCATTATTTCAACGCCTGTGCAAACAGCTTCGGAAATATTACTGTTGGCTAATGATGTTGATGTAGTAGGTATTGATGAGGCTCAATTTTTTGATGAAAATATTGTTTCAGTTGTTAATGATATTGCTTCAAGAGGGATAAGGGTAATAATAGCAGGATTGGATATGGATTATCTTGGAAAACCCTTTGGTCCTATGCCTGCGTTGATGGCTACCGCAGAATATATTACAAAAGTACATGCAATTTGTGTAAAATGCGGTGCATTGGCTCATTTTTCACATCGTATTATTTCAAACGACAAACTTGTGGTACTGGGAGAAATTGAAAGTTATGAACCATTATGCAGGGCTTGTTATACACAGGTTTTGAAATCTTCAACAAAATAAAAAAATCAAATAATATTAATTAATAAAAACAGTTTTTCTTACTGTTTTACCTGCTTCCAATCGAATAACGGTTGATCCAGTTAATGGAGGAGTGGTTGTAACTGTACTGGTATCTATACTGGCATAAACATCAAGAATGGCTTCCAATTTAAAAGTGGTTTCAAAAACTCCTTTTGAATCAGTTACTCCCTTAACCTTAACATCGTACTTCTCAATTAATACATCAGCATTAGGAACTGTTATAGTAGTATCAGACTGGTACTTCACAGTAATAACAACATTAATATCTTCATCTTTTTTGCATTCCGTAAATATAATTGTTGAACCACAAACGACTATTAATAATATCAAAAAATTTTTTAGAAAACTCTTCATCTGTATTTTTTTAATTATTTATTATATTAACTTTTGCAAATATACGTTTAAATCAATATTTTTTTAAAAATTAAAAGATTAATTTTTAAAATTAAATTATTTGTTTGAATCCACTCTGAAAAGTCGTTTTTATTTTAAATTATTTTTTGATAAAATAAATTAATTAATTTCATAGATAAATTAATTAAAAACATAGATAAATTCAATTAGATTTTGATTTATATATTTTTCGAGTGGACTCTTGTTTTGTTTTACAAATTTACATTATAATTTTTAATTAATACCAATTTCATATTTTTTGGTTAATTATTTTTTTAAAAACCTTACAAAATGATTATCGGCAATAAATGATGAATTCATTTACAAAAATTATTTTTATATCGAATTATTTTTTATCAAAATAAATTCACCAGTATCAAAATAAATAGTTCTATTCAAAATAAATGTTGTTCAAAAATCTTGTTCCCTCATACATATCTCAATAAATGATTAATAATAAATCATTAATTCTATGATTAAACTTTGTTTACCATACAAAGAAAATGACGAGATACAATATTTTAATTTCTTTGCTATTTTAGATAAGATAAACAACATTCAAACAAATACCACTTTACGTTAATTATTATTATTTATTTACTTTTGTACGTAATAATTGAACAGAATATTATGAATAAAAAAGATTTGTTAAAAGATGTTATAGAACATATTGATATTAAAAGTTTCGATTCTGCGCCTATTATTAATGCTATGCGAAATATGTCATTTACATCGCGTGACATTGCTACGGCTGCGGATATTTATACCAGGATGCTTCAAGAAAAGGACTGTACTGTATTTCTTACCCTTGCAGGCAGTACAAGTGCTGGAGGATGTATGCAGGTATACGTTGATATGATTAAAAATAATATGATTGATGTAATTGTTGCAACAGGCGCTTCAATTGTTGATATGGATTTTTTTGAAGCTCTCGGCTTTAAACATTATAAGGGTTCCGCTTATGCTGATGATAAAAAATTAAGGAGTCTATATATAGATAGAATTTACGATACCTACATTGACGAAGAAGAATTGCAACAATGTGATAATACCATATACCATATTGCTAACTCTCTTGAAAAAAGACCTTATTCTTCAAGAGAATTTATTTATGAAATGGGCAAATGGCTGGTTAATAATTCTGTTAAAAAAGACTCTTTGATACAAACCGCTTATGAGAAAAAAGTACCAATTTTTTGCCCTGCTTTTTCTGATTCAAGTGCCGGCTTTGGACTTGTAAAACATCAATGGGAAAACCCTGAAAAACATATTAGCATTGATTCTGTTAAAGATTTTAGAGAACTTACGATGATTAAAATTAATGCTCCTGTAACAGGATTATTTATGATAGGCGGTGGAGTTCCTAAAAATTTTGCACAGGACACTGTTATATGTGCCGAAACACTTGGATATGAAGTACCTATGCATAAATATGCGATTCAAATTACCGTTGCAGACGTTAGAGATGGAGCATGCTCGAGTTCTACACTGCGTGAGGCTTCTTCCTGGGGCAAAGTAGATACTTTATATGAACAAATGGTTTATGCCGAAGCCACAACAGTAGTTCCTCTTATTGGAAGTTACCTTTATCATAAAGGCGATTGGAAAAATAGAAAAGAAAAAAAATGGGCTGATATTTTTTAACCTTAATTTTTTTTATACTGTATAAAAATACTCAATTAATTTGTCGATATTTGCATAACAATTATGCAAAAAAAGAAAAAAAACACAAAGCAAAAATTAACTCATAAATTAAAGAATAAGTATAAACTTGTTATACTCAATGCTGATACTTTTGAGGAAAAAATTTCACTGAAACTTTCTCCGATGAATGTTTTTGTAATTACCGGTCTGGCAGCAATACTGCTAATTTTTCTTACTACTATAGTTATTGCTTTTACCCCCCTGCGTGAATATATTCCTGGATACCCTAGCTCAGATATGAAAAATACAATATATAAACTGGCGCTTAAAGCCGATTCTATGGATAATGCCATGAAAGATAAAGATTTGTATATAGAAAATATAAAATCTATTATAAGCGGAAAAAATGAACAGTCTGAGTCTGATATTGAAAAAAACCCTGGAACTCCAAAAGTTGATTACAACAAAATTAATTATAAAAAGTCAAAGGAGGATTCATTATTAAGAGTAGAAATTGAAAATATTGATAATTATTCAATCAATGCTAACAATAATCTTTATTCTCAGCCAAAACATTACAATGGACTTGCTTTAATAAAGGAATTTTTCTTTTTTACTCCTTTAAAAGGCATTACTACCAACCTTTTTGATCCAGTCAACAATCATTATGGAATTGACATAGTTGCAGGTAAAAATGAAGCTATAAAAGCCACACTTGATGGAACTGTAATATTTGCAGGCTGGACACTTGAAACAGGTTACGTAATTGCACTTCAACATGAAAATAATATTATTTCTATTTATAAACATAACTCGACATTGCTCAAACAACAGGGAAACTATGTTAAAGCGGGTGATCCTATCGCAATTATTGGTGAAACAGGCGAAATGTCAACAGGTCCTCATTTACATTTTGAATTATGGTTTGATTGTAATCCCGTTAATCCTGCTGATTATATAGCCTTTTAATTTTTTATAAAGCAAATGAATAAAAGAAGAATTGCAGTACTCGGGTCAACAGGTTCTATTGGAAGTCAAACTTTAAATGTCATTAAAACTCATAAGGACTTTTTTACTCTCGAAGCTATAACAGCTAATTTTAATGCCGATTTATTGATATCCCAGGCAAGAGAATTTATCCCCAATGCAGTTGTGATTTCTGATGAATCCAGATATTCCTACGTTAAAACAGCTTTAGAGGATTTACCCATAAAGGTTTTTGCAGGATTTGATTCTGTTGTACAAATCACAAGTCTTGAGTCAATTGATATTGTGTTAAGTGCTCTTGTCGGTTATGCTGGATTATTGCCTTCTATAAGAGCTCTCGAAGAAGGGAAAATGTTAGCCCTCGCAAATAAAGAAGCATTGGTAGTAGCAGGAGAATTGGTCATTGATACTGCCAACAAGCATAAAGTATCCGTCATTCCAGTTGATTCTGAACATTCCGCCATCTTTCAGTGCCTTGTAGGAGAAACAAATAATCCAATAGAAAAAATTTATCTTACCGCTTCTGGTGGTCCTTTTAGAGACTATACAAGAGAACAATTGAAAAATGTAACTCCTGAACAAGCTCTTAAACACCCGAACTGGCGTATGGGAGATAAAGTCACCATAGATTCAGCAGACCTTATGAACAAAGGACTTGAAGTTATTGAAGCACATTGGCTTTTTGGACTTGACCCGGATAAAATTGAGGTGCTAATCCATCCACAATCAATAGTACATTCAATGGTTCAATTCTACGACGGCTCAATAAAAGCTCAATTGGGCCTGCCTGATATGAAATTACCCATACAATACGCACTAAGTTATCCATACCGCCTGTCACCAACATATCCTGTACTTGATTTTAATAACTTCGTTAGCTTGACATTTGAAAAACCAGATAAAGAAAACTTCCGTAACCTTGAACTTGCATATATTGCAATTAAAAAAGGTGGCAATATGCCTTGTATACTAAATGCCGCTAACGAAATTGTTGTCGAAGCTTTTTTAAAAAATAAAATTCCCTTTCTAAATATGCCCAATGTTATTGAAAAATGTATGAATAAAATAGACTTTATTTCAAATCCAACCTATGAAGATTATGTTACTACAGATAAAGAAACAAGAATTTTAGCAAAAAGTTTATTATAGATAACTTGTTTTTACGACCTTTGCACAGCAAAATTAAACTTATAAAATAAAAACTGATGAGTGTTATTATTAAAATACTACAACTTATTACCAGTCTTTCTATATTAGTATTAGTTCATGAATTGGGGCATTTCCTTACAGCCAAACTTTTTAAAACCAAAGTAGAAAAATTTTATCTGTTTTTTGATCCATGGTTTTCAATTTATAAAAAGAAAATTGGTGAAACTGAATACGGCATTGGCTGGCTACCACTTGGAGGTTATGTTAAAATTGCAGGAATGATTGATGAATCAATGGATAAAGAACAAATGAAACAACCACCCCAGCCATGGGAATTTAGAAGCAAAAAAGCATGGCAAAGATTAATAATTATGATAGCAGGCGTTACTATGAATATAGTTCTTGCTGTTGTCATTTATATAAGTGTTTTATTTATATGGGGCGAAGAATATTTACCTACTGCCAATGTGAAATACGGTATCACCTGCGATTCTCTTGCACAACAGATAGGACTTAGAAACGGAGATAAAATCATAAGTATCGATAATAAACATATTGAAAACTTTATGAAAATACCTGCTGAACTGATACTTAATGATGTTAAATTTATTCAGGTAAACCGAGATGATTCTATAATAAATATCCCTGTACCTGCCGATATACGCGGTAAACTTATTAAATATCAAAATCCCAGTTTTATAAGTGTTAGATTTCCTTTCGAAATAGGTGGCTTTGCCAAAGAATCAAATGCTAAAAAAGCAGGAATTGAAATAGGCGATAAATTGATTTCTATTAATGATACCAACTTAATATATTTCGACGAATTTAAAAAAGAATTAAGTAAATATAAAAATCAGGAAGTCAAAATTGGTTTAATAAGAAATAATGATACATTATACAAAAATGTGAAAGTCAGTGCCGAAGGGATGATAGGGGTAATGCCTAAATCTCTCGATAATTATTTTGAACTTGCACGTAAAGACTATTCACTTGTACAGGCTATCCCGGCTGGTATCAAAAAAACTTACAGAGCAACAGGCGATTATTTGAAACAACTTAAACTGATTTTTTCTCCTGAACTGAAAGCTTACGAATCGCTTGGAGGGTTTATTTCTATAGGTAATATATTCCCATCACAATGGGATTGGCAATCATTCTGGGGATTAACGGCTTTTCTTTCCATTATACTTGCAATAATGAACGTTTTACCTATTCCTGCACTTGATGGAGGACATATTTTGTTCCTGATATATGAAATAATTACAGGACGAAAGCCATCAGATAAATTTATGGAATATGCTCAAATTATAGGAATGGTAATTCTACTGGCATTGCTCATTATTGCCAATGGAAATGATATTATAAAATTGTTAAAATAGTTGGCTCTATTTTAAAATAATGTTGCTCAAATATCTTGTTCCCTCGTGCATATTCAAGTAAATGATTAATAACAAATCATTTCCAAGGCGGATTTAAAAACACATTATGGCATTTGTGTTATAATAGTAAAAAATCATTATACTCAAAATCTGTTATCTATAATGTATTATGCATAATTACAGCAATTTTTTAAAATTTTGTTCAGATTGGGTTAATACATAATATATAACTGAATTATTCTATTATAAACCCCGCATTTTTCAAGTTGTTCCAGAAAACAGGATAGGATTTATCAACTACTTTACAGTCATCAATAATTATTTTACCCACTATATTGGCTAAATATGCAAATGCCATAGCCATCCGATGATCACCAGCAGTATGTATTACAGGAATATTATCAATATTGTGCCTGTTTCCTGTAATGATAACTTCATAATTTCCTTTTCTTATGATTTCATATCCTAACTTAACAATATTTTCTTCAAAAATATCCAGGCGATTTGATTCTTTATAAATAAGATTTTCAAGACCAGTAAGCCTTGCATTAACACCTAATGCCGCACATGCAACAGCTACATTTATAAACAAATCGGGACAATCTTTAAAATCCTGATAAAATAATTGAACAGGGTCTGATATTTTTTTAATTTCCAGAATATTATTTCTAAAATTAGAAGCAACACCTAATTTTTTAAATATGTCGCAAACAATTTTATCGCCTTGAATACTGTTTTTTAATAAACCTGAAAGATACACGTTTTCGCCAGTAAGAGCTACTTCCAGAAAACTGTATGAAGCAGCAGTCCAATCATTTTCAACAAAAAAATCTTTAGGAGTATAATTCCCCTTCAAAATATTTATTTTATTATTTTCGCATATAACATCAATACCAAAATAATTCATAATGCTGGCAGTCATATTTATATACGGTAAAGAAGAGATATTTTCCGAAATATTTATTTGTAAACCATTCTTTAAACAAGGTGCAATAAGCATAAGAGCTGAAAGGTACTGACTGCTTTTTGAAGCATCGACAAAAGTTTTATTTTTATCTATTTTTTTACCTTTTATTTCTATTGGAGGAAAGTTTTTAACGTTTAAATATTTAATATTAACATTAAGATTTATCAGAGCATCAACCAATGGTTTTATGGGTCTGTGCTTCATTCTCTCATTTCCTGTTAATACCCATATTCCTGGCAAGCAGGAACACAAAGCAGTTAAAAATCTTAAAACAGTACCTGCATTATCAGTATATAGAACTGTATAAGTATTCTTACCTTTTTCAGAATTAATTTTTGCAAGAAGATTTTGCATCAAAACAGTATCAGCAGCATCAGAAAGATTTTCAATATTGAATTTCCTCTCACATAATTCTCTTATAACAAGCACTCTGTTACTTATGCTTTTCGATGCAGGTAATTCACGATAACCGCCTTTATGATTTTTTATTGAAACGCCTGTCATTTTAAAGAGGATATGGATTTGTATTAATAAAATATTACAAAAATAAATGAAATAACCTTTTCATAAAGTTATTTATTTTCAGTATTAATGTTTAATTTAGCATCATAAACGTGCAATGATTTTAAGAAACCTCAATTTAACAATATTGTTTAAAATGGCTTTAATTATATGTATTGAAACATCAACAATTGCCTGTTCTGTTGCTTTATCAAAAAATGGAGAATTGATTTCTTTCAAAGAAGATTTTTCCGGTAATTCTCATTCACTAATGTTATTGCCATTTATTGATGAAATCTTGAAAAATGCAAAATTAAATATTAATGAAATTGATGCTTTTGCAGTAAGTAAAGGTCCTGGTTCTTATACTGGTTTACGTATTGGTGTATCAACCGTTAAGGGATTATGTTATGCTACGGAAAAACCAATGATTGCTATTGATACATTACAATCTATGGCACTGGGTATCAGTGAAATTGTTAAAAATGGGGAGAAAAACGATGATTTATTTTGCCCTTTAATTGATGCAAGAAGAATGGAAGTATACTCGGCAATTTATAATATAGACAATAAACAGATTAGAGAACCTGTGGCAGAGATTATCAACGATGGTTCTTTTTCTGATTTTCTTGCCAACAAAAGAGTTTTTTTTGCAGGTGATGCTTTAAACAAATGTAAAATCTATCTTGAAAAAAATAAAAATTCCTTTTTTATCGATAATTTTTTGCCTTCTGCAAAATATATGTGTAGTATTGCAGAAAAAAATTATATCAATAATACTTTTGTAGATACGGCTTATTTTGAACCTTTTTATCTTAAAGATTTTGTTGCTAAAAAGTCTAATGTAAAAGGGTTGTATTAAAAATTCATTGTTATGTCTTTGATAAATCCAGAACAGATTTTGGTACCTGTTGATTTCAGCAGAGCTTCAGAATCAGCCATATTACACGGGCTGGAGATGTCAATTATCTTTAAAAGAAGTTTAACATTATTGCATGTATATAATAGTAAGTCTTATAAACTTTTTACGGATTATTCACGCGAAGCGGCTAAAAAAAGATTAGACGCTATTGTATCTTTAATTCAAGAACAGCATCCTGAAATTATTATTTCTTCTATAATAGCTGATGGGAAGTTAAAAGAAGTTATTGAAAATACCGCAGTGGATGTTAATGCTATAATGGTAGTGCTGGGAATCCCTTTAAAATCAGGAGGACAAATCAGGAAGGCAAGTCAGGCAATTAAACTTATGCGTAATTCAAGAATTCCATTTCTAATGGTGAGAGAGAAATTTCCTGTTAAGGATGGGTATCAAAACATTGTTTTGCCATTGGACGAAACTCGCGAATACAAGGAAAAGGTCTTATGGGCGAGTTATTTCAGTCGTTTTTATGATTCTACCATTCATATTCTTATACCTGAATGCAAAGATGCAGAAATTCAATATAAAATCAATGCTAATAAAAGATTTACCGATAAACTGTTTAATGATTTCGAAGTTAAAAGCTGTGTTTATTATTCAAAAAGTAAGTTTTATGATATGAATAAGGCAGGTATAGATTATGCGGCAAATAAAGGATACCAGCTTGTAATTATTATGAATACCGATTTTTATAGTATAATAGATTATATTGCAGGTCCTGCCGAACAAAAATTAATAGTAAATAAATATCATATCCCTGTCTTATGTATCAACCCACGAGATGATCTTTATGTTATGTGTGTTTGAACAACTTATTTTATTTGTATTAAAAGTTAATACGAAATCACAAAATAAACTGTATCGAACACGGGGCAATTAATTTCAGCACTATTAATCACAGATTGTCCATTTTTTATTACATTCCACGAGATAACAGGTTTACTTCCCCCTATTGTTTTACAAACAAAAGTAGAATCAAAATTTTCGCCATAGCCTTTATTAGCCACATTATTGCAACAGTACATACAATTCATATAGCCAGATATAAATCTATATGAAATAAAGTCATTACTGTCATAAGGATTAGTGTTAACAGCTCTTAATTTAATATAACCAGCAGGATTGATAGAATAATTTAAAACATAGGATTTGTCAGGTAAAAAACTTTCAGCGGAAATATCTTCTTCATAACTAAAATAATTAAACTTGCTTATACTGACTTTATATCCTATAACCTTTTCATTTTTAATATCAACCGAATAACTACCCTTATAATCAGTTGTTAAAACTGCTATTGTTTCATAATTAGAATTAAAAACCCCAGATTGTATTTTACTACTCCAAAAGATGATTTCTGCTCCTTCTATACCATTTCCTGATTTACTGTCAGTTATTGTCCCAGAAAGATGAAAAACCTCATTATTATCTTTTCTACAGGATGTAAAAATAATAATGCTAAATAGAACAATTAACAAAATTTTAGATTTCATAAAAATATGATAAAAGTTATTAATTTAATATTATTATGGCTATTCAATAACGTTATAAAAATATAAAAATATATTGTATAATTATGCAATGAAAATATAACTATGAGTCTAATCCGAAAAATTTATACTTTTATTGTAATAGTTCTATTCTAAAAAATATAGTAATTTTACAAAAAATAAGAAATTATGGATAAGCATAACAAATAAAAGAATTATTCAGGTAATTGCTTATATTAGAACAGCAATGATTTTCAACTTAAAAATATATTGGCAACATTTTTTAGAATAGAGCCAAATAAAATTAATAAATTTCGTATTCTTGTTCCTTGAATTTTTCCGATTTTTCAAAGTGGATTCAATTAATAAATTAAAATTATGACCAAAGAACAAAAATTTTATAAGGCATTACAAAATGTTTTCATTGGCGCCAGGATTGAAGGTTAAGGTGGTTTTATTAATTTGATGGGAATAAAATCAAATTACTATCGCAAGATTGAGGACATTCTCAAAAAAGATATTGAAGCAGCACTAAAAAACTACCCGAAGTTTAAGGACGAACTTTTTGATAAGCTTTATTCATTTTTCAGCCGGTATTTTACGGAAAGTGGTTCCATCTATTTCAATTCAACTCCATTTCACAACAATGTTTACGAAAAAGTTTATACCGACGAAAAGGATGTTATCCTCTTTTGGAAAACACAGATGCTTTACTATGTAAAAACCGATCGTATTTTTAGAAGTTTGGAAATTGAATCCGACGGATTTAAATTTTTCTTCGATGTTTCAAATTTAGAACACAAGAGAGCCAATGAAAAACGTTCCTTGGTTTTTAAATTAATAAATACCCCGTCTGCTGACGCAGACACAGACACCCCTTTACAAAAGGGGAATGATACGATTGTTTTTAGTGTTTTGTATTCTGAAAAAGGGACAAAAACGAAACAGGACGAGATACTAAAAGCCATAAAAAGCCTGTCCCGAGAGCAGTCGAGGGGAAAAGGTATTGCTATTACCGAAGAACAACTGGAACGCGCTTTTCGCATTTTTGAAAAACAGAGTGAGGTTGATTTTTTTATCAATAAAAACGCCAAAGCATTTTTACAGGAACAGTTTAAGTTCTGGAGTTATCAGTATTTCTGGGAAGGAGCAAAAGAATGGAGCACGGATAGAGTTAATGAACTGCAAATCTTAAAAGATATTGCTTTTAAGATTATTGACTTTATCTCGCAGTTTGAAGATGAACTGGTAAAAATATGGAACAAGCCGAAGTTTGTTAAAAACTCAAACTATGTGATTACACTGGACAAGATTTGGGAAGCAAGTAAGTCAAAATTAGAAAATGAACGTTTTGAATTCCCCTCTGATAGAGGGGGCCATCCCGTTATTAATCGCATTTTAACAAATAACAACGATAATTGTTTTTTTGAGCTTTGCCGATGTGGGTTGTAGCAGATTCGAACTGCTGACCTCATGCCTGTCAAGCATGTGCTCTAAACCAGCTGAGCTAACAACCCGGTGTTTACAAAATTACAATTTTTTGAATTTTGAAATATTTTTTATATGTTCTAAATTTTAAGAACCAATTTAAAATGCTATTTATTAAGAATATATGGATTTTTTAGATTCATAGCATTTCAAAATCAGTATCATATATTTTCAATTTAACAGTGGTATTATTTGATAATTCCTTATTTTGCAACTACAATTTTATATACATTTTCTTGATTATCGGTAATAATTTTTAGAATATAGGTGCCGCTCAATTGTGATACATCTAATTTTATTTTAGAATTATCAGATTTTTTGTATAGTACTAATTTGCCCATTATATCGTAAACATAAATATTTGCGAATTTATCATTTAGTAATTCTATATAAACCACATCAGTAGCGGGATTAGGATTTATGCTAGCTACAGGTAATGTATTTTCATGTATACTGACTACTATTACCTTATTAGATATCCACTTGCAGTTTACTTCATCTGTGAAGATTACATAAAAGCACTCGTTGACTGGTGCATTCTGATAAGTTGAGCTTGTAATATTTGGTAATAATACGTCGTTGCATGTAAACCATGAGTAATTGCCAGAAACCACAGGATCTATAGTAGTTACCAAATCAGTTCCTATTTGTTCAAGATTTATTGAGGTGTTAGAAATAGTTACATTTATTTCATCAGAATTAGAGCAGTTTTGAGCATTGGTTACAGTTACAGAATAGGTGTTGCTATTATTTACATTTATTGATTGGGTAGATGCTCCAGTATTCCAGTGATAAGAAGTGAAGCCACTGCCAGCATTTAGAGTGATGCCAGCACCACAGAGTGTAGTATCATTGCCTAGATCTATATTGGGTAGTGGGACTATATTAAGGTCAATAGTGATAAGACTATCGCAGCCCCAATGATTTGGTATAGTATCATAGTAAATGCCAGATGCTGTGTAAGTATAAT
>JAKIYJ010000152.1 GCA_022708585.1 Bacteroidota bacterium | reverse complement strand
ATTGGCAATTATTTCGGTTGAAACCAGTAAAGGATTTGCTGATTTTATTTCAAAGTTAAATGAATATAAATCTCATTTTACTTTATTTTATAAATTGTACCCCTCAATTTTACAAGGTGATTCTGCTGTGGAATCAATCAGTCAACAATTAAAATTAATTAAAAAAGCTCATAAATACTATGATGCTGTTTTAATAATAAGAGGAGGTGGTGGAGATATTGGCTTAAGTTGTTATGATAATATTCGTATTGCGCGTGAAATTGCAAATTTCCCTGTTCCTGTTATCACTGGTATAGGACATAGTACCAATGAAACCGTAGCAGAAATGGTCGCAAACAAAAATTTAATAACCCCCACCGATGTGGCTTTTTATCTTCTTGGTATGTTTGAATCATTTGCACAACAAATTGAAATAAATGCAAATAAAATACTGGAAAATACTAATAAAATACTGGAAAACACCAATAAAAATATAAATGAAATATGTAAACTGATTATTTCTGGTTCACAAAAATATGTACAAAAAGTTACGTCAAATCTTGAATTGCTGAAATTCCGCTTTTCATCTTCTGCTCGTTCTGTTATACAGCACAATTATTTTATTATAAAACAATTAATAGAAAATATAAGAATATATCCAAACAGTACAATTAACAAGAAAAAACAATATTTGTCAATGTATATGAGCAATTTATCAACACTGACACCTGCAATTATCAAGAAAAAAAATATAAATTTACAACATTTTGCAGATAAGACTCGGCTTCTTGATCCTGTTAATGTATTAAAAAGAGGCTACAGTATAACTTATTACAATGGTAAATCTTTAAGAAAAGTTAATAATGTTAAGGCTGGCGATGAAATAAGAACCAGACTTATGCAAGGCGAATTAACAAGTATAATAATGAAGACAAAAAAAATAAACAATGAGTAAAAATGAAATAACTTATGCTCAAGCCATAGAAGAACTGGAAGCAATTGTAAAACGTATGGAAAATGAAGATATTGAAGTTGACGAATTATCTGAAACAGTTAAAAGAGCTGGCATTCTTATTAGAATATGCAGAGAAAAATTGAAAGTTACTGAGCAGGAAGTAAATAATTTACTTACAGAAATCACAAAGGCTGAAAATTCTGAAAATTTATCAGATGATGATGTAAAAGATGATGAAGAAAAATGATATTATAATTGATAAAACACTCTGATAATAAGCACACATCCAAATATTAAGAGAACTATACCTATGGTTCGATTAATCCACAGCATTTTGGGAGGGTTAAGATATTTTTTGATTTTGTTTGCAATAAAACTTTTTATTGTATCAAGCATAAAAGACATTGCCAGCATAGTTGAAAAGAACAACAGAATGTCTGATTTATCATTGTTATAATTAGATTGAACTATTAATAATATACTCATCCAGAATAACAATAAAAAAGGATTTGCAATATTAAGAACATACCCTTTGAGAAAATAAGTTAAATTTCGTGGTGTTTTTATTTTTATAGGTACTGCTGCTCCATCGCAATCTTTATATTCAATGTGTGGTTTACGATAAAAAGTAATAATTCCAAAAATTATAAGTACAATTCCTCCTATTATACCTACCCATACATCGTTTTTAGCATTATTTATAATTTTAGACAAGCCAAGATAACAAACAAGAACAAGAGTAGCGTCACTGCATAAAATTCCTGTTGCCAGTATTATGCCCGCTTTGAAACCTCTATAAATACTGGTTTGTATTAAAGTAAAAAAAGAAGGGCCCATTAAAAAGGCTAACGATAAACCAGCAATAACCCCCTGCCAGACAGGATCAAAGTTCATGTTTCCTTTATTTGTTTAGGTTATATTCTTTTAGATAATCTTCCCATTGCTGAAATTTTTCATTTTTCAATACTCTGGGAAATTTGTTCTGGCTGCCTTCTTTCCCCATTTTACGCAACCAGTTATAAAAGACTTCTAATGGAAAAACTTCAACAAAAACATCTTTGATGGCTTCTATTCGTTCAACTCTATAATCATCATTAAGTGTTTTAAGGTACTCGTCAATTTTATTTTTAGCAATATCTGGATCAATAATTTGATCACAACCAAGATACCATTTATGAGCAAAAAGAGAATTATGTCTTATGCCAGATACTGTAAATTCCCTTATTTCTACATCAAGATCACGCTCTAACATTTCTATAGCTCTGTTCATATTATCAAGCGAAAGATGTTCGCCACAGAAATTAAGAAAATGTTTTGTCCTGCCCGTTATTTTAATTTCACTTTTTTCTTTTGAAGTAAATTTTATAGTATCACCAATTAAATAACGCCATGCACCTGAACAATTTGAAAGTAACAATGCATACTCCTTGTTCTCTTCAACTTGTCCAATAGTTAGAGCTTTGGGATTAGGAACAAGATTATTATCTGCATCAAAATTAATATTGTCAAAAGGAACAAATTCATAAAACAGTCCATTGTCAAGAACCATCTCCATACTATCAGTATCACCATGACTTTGAAAAGCTATAAAACCTTCCGAGGCAAGATATGTTTCAATATAAGTAAGTGGTTTTGCAAGCAGTTTTTCAAAACCTTTAACATAAGGTGTAAATGAAACACCTCCATGAACAAAAATAGACAGATTAGGCCATATATCATGAATGGTTT
>JAKIYJ010000019.1 GCA_022708585.1 Bacteroidota bacterium | reverse complement strand
AAAAAAGATATGATAATTGAAATTGCAGGACATACCGACAATATAGGAAATTCAAAAGAAAATCTTATCCTGTCACAAAAAAGAGCCGAAGCTGTTAAGAACTATTTAATTCAAAAAGGTATTTCTTCCAATCGTTTAATTGCAAAAGGTTATGGTGATACTCAACCCGTTGCAGATAATAATTCAGCCGAAGGACAGCAAAAAAACAGAAGAACCGAAATAAGAATAATCAGTGAATAAAATAATAATTTTTTTTAATTCAACAATTAATAATGATAAATAATCAACTTATTAATCCACGCAGTATCGCTGTAATAGGTGGATCAAATGACATAACCAAACCCGGTGGTAAAGTACTTAAAAATTTGATTGAGCATAAGTATAAAGGTAAACTTTATGTTGTCAACGTTAAGGAAAACTATGTACAAGGACTGAAAAGCCATCAAAAAGCAGAGGATCTTCCGCAGACAGATCTTGCAATTATTGCTATTGCTGCTCGTTTTGTGCTCGATACAGTTATTACACTTGCAAAGTATAAAGAAACCAAAGCATTTATAATTCTTTCTGCTGGATTTAGTGAAGAAAGTGAAGAAGGCAAAAAACTTGAAAAGCAGATTGTTGAAGTGATTGATAAAACTGGTGGTTGCCTTATTGGTCCCAACTGTATAGGTGTTCTTAATTCAAATTATGCAGGAATTTTTACAACTCCTGTACCACGCTTTGACCCAAAAGGTTGTGATTTGATTTCAGGCTCCGGTGCCACATCCGTTTTTATTATGGAATCCGGCATTGTAAATGGACTCTCGTTTGCCAATGTATTCTCTGTTGGAAACAGTGCCCAAATTGGTGTTGAAGATGTACTGGAATACCTTGACAATACTTATGAACCCGAAATCAGTTCGCCAATAAAACTGTTATATGCTGAAAACATTAATAAACCACAAAAATTACTTAAACATGCTTCAAGTTTGATACAAAAAGGTTGCAGAATAGCAGCTGTTAAAGCTGGAAGTTCCGAAGCAGGAAGCAGAGCTGCTTCTTCTCATACTGGCGCTCTCGCAAGTCCCGATGTCGCAGTAGATGCTCTTTTCAAAAAAGCAGGAATAGTAAGATGCTATAGCCGAGAAGAATTGACCATCGCAGGCTCTGTCTTTATGCATCCAAAAGTTAATGGTAAAAATTTCGCCATTATCACTCACGCAGGAGGTCCCGCCGTTATGCTTGTAGACTCCTTATCAGAAGGGGGACTCAATATACCACATATTGAAGGACCAGATGCCAAAGAACTTTTATCTCAACTTTTTCAAGGCTCATCAGTCGGTAACCCAATCGATTTTCTTGCAACAGGCACAGCCGAACAACTTGGAATTATAATAGATTATTGCGACAAAAAATTTAAAAATATAGACGCAATGGTTGTTATCTTTGGTAGCCCTGGCTTGTTTAATGTGTCAGAAGTTTACAAAGTATTGTATAATAAAATGCAAAGTTGTTCTAAACCTATATTTGCAGTTTTACCTTCATTAATAAATGCAAAAAATGAAATAAACGAATTTATTGAAGCAGGAGGTATTAATTTTCCTGATGAAGTAGCACTGGGAAGAGCTTTGACTAAAATTCTCAATACCCCCCCGCCTGCTATTTGTTATGAAAATAATATTGATATTAACAAAAATATAATTAGAAATATTATTAATAATGTAGACGAAGGCTATATTTCACCAGATAAAATACAAATATTATTAGATGCAGCAGGTATACCTCATGCTGGCGAATCTATTGTTAGTTCCTCAAAACAAGCCGTAATAGAAGCTGATAAACTTGGCTACCCTGTTGTTATGAAAGTTGTGGGACCTGTTCATAAATCCGATGTTGGAGGCGTGGCTCTTAATGTTAAAGATGCAGAGAGTGTAATAAAAGAATTTGAAAAAATGATAAAAATACCTGCAACAAAAGCTATTCTAATACAGCCTATGTTAAGTGGAACAGAACTCTTTGCCGGTGCAACAAGGGATGATAAATTCGGACATATCATAATGTTTGGATTGGGCGGTATTTTTATTGAAGTGCTAAAAGATACTGCCGCTGGACTTGTACCATTGAACAGAGAAGAAATAAAAAGAATGATAAAAAGTATAAAAAGTTATCCTCTTATTAAAGGTGATAGAGGAAAAGAAGGCATTGACGAAGAAAAAATCATTGATATACTTTTAAAACTGTCTTCTTTGCTTGAAATAGCTCCAGAAATATCAGAACTTGACCTTAATCCCTTACTTGGAAAAGGTACACAATTAATTTGTGTTGACGCAAGAATAAAAATAAAACATCTTTGAAACTTGATTGGTTATAATTATTCATAATTTACAATTTTAAATATAATTTGAATGAATAATTATTATACTTATAATAAATTTTTATAGATTAACATATAATTTTATAAAATAAATTTTTTATTTTTTGAAATAAATATTTGAACTAACTCTTTTTAATTTTATATTATTTTAACAATATAATTAATCTATTTTATAGATAAAAAGTAATTTTTGTGCAATTATGATTAATAAAGTTAAAACTAACGGTAAAACAGCAGGATTAAATGATTGAGGTAAAAAATGATATGATATTAAAAATATTCCTGTAATAGCAAATAATATCATATTATATATTTTTTCCCATTTATGTATTATTTTTTTTGAAGTAAACCAGTAAACAGGTATTATAAATGGGAAACTCCATAAAATATTCAAATTTGAGTTTGTTGATGCGTGCTGACTCCACAGCATCATAAATATTACAATAAATCCATATAATCCAATAATACTGAAAAATATCTTGTTAAACAAAAAATAATACCTGTTTTTAAAATAAAAAATAATGCCTGTAATCAGGACTATAATAAATAATCCCCAAAATGTAATATCCGGAGTTAATGTTTTTTTATGAGGTGTTGAGATAATATAACGGGAAACAATTTCTTTATCAGTTAAAACAAGGGATTTGCCAGTTGCAGGATTCTTCATAAGTTTAACAGATTCATAAAGATATTGTGGCAAAAAACATTTTTCTCTCGCAGAAGTAATTTTATCAACCGGTTTTCCCAGTAATAAATCAATTCCAAATCTTACCCATTGCCTGTTTTCTAAAAAAGGATGTATCAATTTTCTAAAAGTCTGTTTGTCTGAATTTTCATAATATAACGCATCGCTATTCAATGTTTTTTCTATCATATCGCGTACTCTTGTTGAACAATTGTCATAAAAAATATCATAACGGTAACTTCTGTTTTCAGGTTTTAGATTTTCTTGAAGGGAAGCGTATAAAAATAAAAGTTGTTCTCTGGTAAAATCTAAAATTTGTTCACGTACACTTCTATTTTCATATTCATAACTATTTTTAAATGAATAAAATAGCTCATCATCTAAAAGATAAAGTAATGTTCCTTTTATAAATTTTACATAAAAATTGGGAGTGTTAAAATCAAATGTACCATAATTATACACTATGTCAATCCCATTAATACTATCGTTAATCCGTATGGCTGTATGACCAAAAGCCGAATATAATTCATCTCCAGAACTGCATGTTAGCAGGGAAGCATAAGCATTGGGCGAAAGTTCTGTCGATTGACTTTGATTATAATTATTTAATATAAAAATTAATAAACAAAAAAAATATTTATATATTAATTTCATAACTGTTAATCTAAAAATTTGTAGAAATAAATGTTTCTATAATTCAAAATGGTAAAAAAATAAAATAATCCCGTTGAATTTAATCTTTATTGTTCATCATTAATTTTGATATTTGATTTTTTATTAAAAATATGACAATAATAACTTAAATGCCATAAAAAATGAAAAATTGCAATTAAAGTCATTATAATTCCAGATATAATATGTAATTTTAACAGTAACAAAAAATGATTTATTATGAAATTATAATTTATAGCAACTATCATTAACAAACCTGTAAATCCTACAATTATAAAAGATACAAGCAACAGACAATTCCATATTTTATGTTGAGTATTTTTAGTTATTACTTTTTTATTCACTAATATCAGAGAAATTATATAAAGCAAAACAATCAATATTGATAGAGAAAATAAAGGATAAGGCTGTTTTAATTTTTTACTTTTTGTGTTATCATCTGGATTTTTTTGAATATTTGTTTTATAGTTAATATTATTAATTTTATCTATATTTTTTATAGTTGTATCTAAATCATTAGAAACATTTGTTTCAATATTTTCCTTATGAGTTAAAATATTATTTTGTTGTTTATTTATAATATTATTATCTTTATTTGTAATTTTATTTATTGTATCTATAGAATCTTTATATTTTGTGATTTTAGTTTTTACTTCTTCGGTTAAAATTGTATTATCGCAGTAACCATCATTATTTTTATCAACAAATCTTCCACAAATTCCCCTGCAATTAGTTTGATTTCTTAAACATTGTGATGTTTGACAGTATAAATCAACTGAAAAAATTAAAAATATACTGCTTATCAATATAAATAAAAATGTATTATTATTTTTATACAGATATATCATTATATTTTTATTGAAAAAATATTATTTTCCTATATTATCAAGTCTGTTAAGTCCTTGTATTGCCAGTTCATAATTAGGTCTTAGCTGTAATGATTTTTCATAATCTTTACGGGCATTTATAACATCTCCAAGCAGTTCATAAGAATAACCGCGATTATAGTACGCTTCAACATACATAGGGTCAATAGATACAGCATAAGTAAAATATTTAATTGCCTGTCGGTATAAGTGAGTATATTGCAAATTAACATATCCCAGATTATAAAATGAATGTTTAAGAAAAAGGTACTGTGAATCATCAGGGTTCAGATCCTGTGTGGTTACCATAGTATAAGTTTGAATCGCCTTGTCATAATTGCCAGTTTCCTGATAAAACAAACCAAGATTATATAATATTTCAGGACTGTTGGGTTTAACATTCAGGGCATTTTTGTAAAAATCGACAGCCAGTGGATTTTTTCTGGCTGCATGCAGAATTCCAAGATATAAATATGCATCATAATAATTTTCGTCAATTTGGACTGCTTCCATGAGAGATTTGATGGCTCTGGCAGTATCACCCATATCTTTATAAGTAATGCCTCTCATAAACCATACTCTTGCATCATTTTTATCAATAGAGGCAACTTTATCAAGTAATTTGAAAGTGTTGTCATATTCTTTGAGGTAAAAATGCAATTCCGCCAGTTTTAATAAAGATTCTTTGTCTTCGGGTGACAAAGCAATAGCCTTTTCTAATGAAGACCTGCAATTTGTTATCTTGCCCATTGAGAAATAAATATCAGAACGCACGGCATAATAATCACTTCTGGAAGAATCTATGCTTAAAGCTCTATTAATATCAAGTAATGCTTCATCTAATTTCTTTAAGTCGAGATAAGCTATTGCTCTTTTCTTGTATAATTCAGGATTTTTAGGATTTGAATTGATTTGTAAAGTAAGATTAGCTATTTCAGGAGTAAGATTTTCAACAGCAGATTTAACCCCTTCACTGGTTTTTGATGAATTATGTTTACATGATATAAAAAATAAGACCAACAAGCAAAATATTAAGACAGCATATTTTTTTTTGTAAATAAGTTTATTAATTGCAATTGTTGAATATTTCATTTTCTATTAATTTTTATCAAAAGATTGAATTTTTGAGTTTACATAAGAGATAATTTCATTTGTTACATTTTTAGCATCATCTTCAATTTCTTTACCTTTACGGATATAATGTTCGGCTAATGATTTATTTTTTAAGCCAGAAGCATTAATTTTAACGTTTAAATAAGCGCCTGAAATAGCCATAGAAGCACATAATGCAGCAACGCCGGCATCACTTATGGAGTTTGGGTTACCATCAAATGCCATTGTTTTAATAATTTCAAAACTTTTGTATGCATTTTCCATCACTCTAAAAGGAATTTCTATTGCATACAATGTTGCATTTTCAATTTCTTCTGCTCTTATTTTTTTTTCATCTTCCGTATTTTTAGGCAAAGCCAATGCATCCATAATTTTATTAAAAGCTATTGTATCTTCATCAACAAGTTGAAGAAGTTTTTCCTTAATTTCCTGTCCTTTTTCGGCATAGTCAGAAAAATATTCCCATTTTGCATCCCAGCCTGGTTTATGTGAAGATAAATTTGCGACCATAGTTCCCAGCGAAACGCCCAGAGTTCCAACAAGAGCAGAAACAGACCCACCACCTGGTGCAGGAGATTCAGAGGCCGTTTCATCAACAAAATCCTTACATTTAAGGTCCATCAGTTTATCAGTATTTTTATCTTTCAGAACATATTCAATAATTTTTTCATCAGGGTTGAATGGTTTTATGTCGCTCAGTCCAAGCGATTTAACAGCAATTTTTATTATTTCATTTTCAGCTATTCCGGTTGAACGTTTTTGTTTTTTAAGAAAATACTTCCCTGCATCAAGTATTGCTTTAAGTGGAACAAGTCCTACAATTTCAGAACCGGTAACTCTCAATCCTCTTTCATCCGCTTTTTTACAAACTTCTTCAAAGGCTATATGTATTGGTGTAATATTGATATTCGTCAAATTGATTGATATTTGGGCTATTCCGTATTCTTTTATATACCATCCAATGGCTTTACATGCTTTTAACGAGCCTGGTGTATAAACAGAGTTTCCCTGTTCATCTTTAACTATTTTACCTGTAACAGGATCTCCTTCGCGTTTTACTCTTCCTTTTTCTCTGATATCAAAGGCTATAGCATTGGCTCTTCTAACAGAAGTAGTATTAAGATTAATATTATAAGCAACTAAAAAATCTCTTGCTCCTATTGCTGTTGCCCCAGCGGTTGAATTAAATTCTGATGGACCAAAGTCGGGCTTCCATTGCGGATCTTTTAATTTTTGTGGTAAACCTTCATATTCCCCAGCTCTACAATTAGATAAATTACGACGTTCGTCTATAAAAGCAGCATATTCGTAACAATAAACTGGTATTTTAAGATCATTACCGACTTTTTCAGCAAGTTTACGTGCATATATTACAGTTTCTTCCATACTTATTCCCGAAACAGGTATTAAAGGACATACATCGGTTGCTCCCATACGTGGATGTTTTCCTTTATGTTTACGCATATCTATCAATTCAGCAGCCTTTTTTATTGCATTAAAAGCAGCTATAACAACCTGTTCTGGTTCCCCTGCAAAAGTAACTACTGTACGATTGGTGTCTTTGCCCGGGTCAATATTAAGAAGTTTTACACCTTCTACTTTCGCTATTTCATCGGTAATTTGTTTTATTACATTCATATCGTTCCCTTCACTGAAATTAGGAACGCATTCTATTATCCTTTTTTCTGATGTAAATGAATCTTGCATCTTGATTTTTATTTTTGTAAATGTATTTAATTTCTATAAACAATCTCTCCATTAAGTACAAGAGTATCTAACTTGTTGCTTCCAAATGCATAAGGTATATATGCCAGAGAAGGTATTGGCTTGGTAATAATATAATCGGCTGATTTCCCTTTTGCTATTGATCCTGTAATATCACTTAATTCTATTGCTGCTGCACCATTAATGGTAATAGCATTAAGAACTTCTGCCGGAGTTAATTTGTATTTGATACATCCTAATGAATATATGAATTGCATATTGCCTGATGGAGATGTGCCAGGATTAAAATCACTCGCCATAGCAAGAGGTAATCCTGCATCAATAAGCTTACGGGCAGGCGCATAAGGCATATTTTGAAAAAATGATACCCCCGGAAGTACTACAGGAATTGTTGTTGACCCTTTTAATGATTCTATCTCTTCCTCTCCAATACATTCCAGATGATCCACTGTTAATGCATTGTATTTAACTCCTGTTTGTACACCACCCGAAATATCCATTTCGTTTGCATGTATTTTAGGTTTTAATTTATATTTAATACCAGCTTCAAGAATTCTTTCAGTTTGAGCTACACTAAAAAATCCTTTATCGCAGAAAACATCAATATAATCGGCTAATCCTTCATCAACAACACGAGGAAGCATATCATTAATAATTATATCAACATATTTATCAGTATTGTTCTGGTATTCTAATGGAATTGCATGGGCTCCTAAAAATGTAGATTTTATCTTTACAGGAACGTTATTTTTGAGTTTCTGTATAACTCTCAACATTTTTAACTCATTATCAGTAGAAAGTCCATACCCACTTTTAATTTCAACACTGCCGGTACCAAAAGACATAATTTCCTTTATCCTTTCATAACTGTATTCATATAATTTATCTTCAGATATTTCTTTAATTTTTTTGGATGAATTAAATATTCCTCCGCCACCTTGAGTGATTTCCTGATATGACAAACCGTTTATTTTATCTAAAAATTCTGTTTCCCTGCTGCCAGCAAATACAAGATGCGTATGCGAATCACAAAAGGCTGGTATTATTGTTTTGCCAAAAGCATCGATTATATTAACATTTTTTGAATTTACAATATTGGTATCAAGTTCACTCATTTTACCAAAATCTTTTATTATCCCATTCTCAGAATATAAATAGGCATTATGAATAGAATCAACTTTATTCATTTCAGAACCTGATACTTTCAATCTTGTTTTGTGTTCAATCTGGACAAGTTCTTTTATGTTTAGTGTTAATAAATTCATTGCATTCAACAATTTATTTTTGTGCAAATTAATAAAAATATATCGTTACTTGTGTATATAATTTAAATTAATCATAACTTTGTAAATGAAAAAATATAATTTTTCGGATTTTATAAATTCTAAAATTGAGTCCACTCCGAAAAATAGACAAATTAAATTTATCTATATTTTTAATTAATTTATCTATGAAATTTATTATTTTATCAAAAAAATTATTCAAAATAAAAATGATTTTTCGGAGCAGATTCAAAATTAAAATATTGTTAACTTATAATGTAACATTTCTATGTGTATGAAAAGAATTTTTAAATTTTACATAATAATCTGTTTTTTTATATTCGGTTTTTTAAATTGTTTATTTTCAGAAAGCATAAGTAAAACAGAGGCAGAAAAAGTCGCTTTTAACTTTATTAAATGGCAATATTATAGAAATAAGAAATCATTACCCGAAGGTATTTATATGCAACAGGTTATAGAAGATAAAAGTGCAGCCTGCATATATATATTTGGAGTTAAACCCGAAGGTTTTATAATTATTTCGGGTGATGATGCGGTTGAGCCAGTATTGGCTTATTCTATTACAGGGTCTTCTATAAAAGAAGATTTACCATTAGCTTTTAAAGATTGGATACACTGGTGCAAAAATCAAATTGAATATGTGAGGCAATACAATATTTCTGCTTCATATAAAATTAAATTTGCCTGGGAATCTTTAATGTCAAACAATTTAAATAATTATTTATTTAATCAAAAAGATAAATCCGTTCAGCCATTACTTACCTGTAAATGGGACCAGGGCCAGTATTATAATGAATTATGCCCGGCTGATCCTTCTGGACCTGGGGGGCATGTTTGGGCAGGTTGTACAGCTACTGCAATGGCACAGGTAATGCAATATTATAAACATCCATTACATGGATATAGTTCACATTCGTATTATGATTTTAATTATGGTTATCAGTTTGCCGATTTTGCCAATACCACTTATGAATGGGTTCCAATGATTAACTCTGTCAATAGCAGTAACCTGGCTGTTGCTACTTTAATGTATCACTGTGGGGTCGCAGTTGAAATGAATTACTCTCCATCTGGTTCCAGCGCTTCTCTTGATAATGCTGCTTATGCTTTTAGAAATTATTTTCGCTATTCCAATACTGTTAAATATTATGAAAAAGATTCTTACCCTTATTCGTGGGAAAATATGCTAACATCCAATCTTGATGCTGGAAAGCCTGTTATCTATGCTGGTTTTGATCCAGATCAAGGCAGTGGTCATGCTTTTGTTGTTGATGGCTACGATATTACAAATTATTATCATTTTAATTGGGGATGGAGCGGTTATTATAATGGATATTTTTATCTTGATAATCTTAATCCCGGCACTTACGATTTTACAGCCGGTCAACGGGCTGTTGTTAACATCGCTCCTGCTGGTTCATATCCATCTTATTGTAATGGAACTCAAAGTTATACTTATCCATCTGGATTATTTGAAGATGGAAGTGGCCCAATAAATAATTATTCTGCAAATGCCGATTGTTTATGGCTTATTAATCCAAACAATGTTGATAAAATCACTCTTAAATTTATCAAGTTCAATACCGAAAATTTAAATGATAAATTGATTGTTTACGATGGCGCTGATGTTAACGCTCCCGTGCTTGCAACTTTGTCGGGAAATTCTTTACCATCCGATATCTCATCAAGTTCAGGCGCATTACTTGTAAGATTTATTACTAATAGCACTGTCAATGATAAAGGCTGGCTTATAGAATATACTTCCAAAAAATCTGCCTGCTGTTCTGGTACCGTAGTCCTTGATCAACCTCTTGGGACCTTTTCAGATGGCAGTGGTAGTGATATGTATGATAATAATCTTAACTGTAAATGGCATATCGCACCACCAGGTACAGGCTCTATCACCATACATTTTACTGAATTTGAAGTAGAGCCTAATTATGATTATGTTAGAATTGTTGACCCAACACAATCACCAGCACTTACTCTTAAAACTTATTCGGGATTTTCTATACCAGCAGACTTTACTTATTCAGGACCTGAACTCTTAGTGCTTTTTAAAACAGGACCTTCTGTTACTTATCAAGGATGGACCGCCGAATATTATACTTCTCCTTCCGCCATTCAAGATTATAACAGAACAGATAATTTTATCTCACTGTATCCTAATCCTGCTACCGATTTTGTTTATATTGATTTTTATTGTAATGAAACAAATGAAAATATCAATATTTTTATTTATGATGAAACAGGAAGATTAATTAATGAAAATCATTTTGTATCTTATGGCAATTTGAATAAATTCAAGTTGCCTGTTACAAACTTAAAGAAGGGTGTATATTTTGTCAATATTGTTTCTAATTATAATTCCTGTTTAAATAAGTTGATTATTAAATAGATTTGATTTTGCTATGGCTGGTAACAGTATCGGAGAATTGTTCAGAGTTACAACTTTTGGAGAGTCGCATGGCAATGCTGTTGGTGGTATTATTGATGGATGCCCACCAAATTTAAAAATTGATTATAATTTTATTGATAATCTTTTATTAAGACGAGCGACAGGAAAGTCTTTTTTTGAATCTGAACGCAAAGAAGATGATAAAGTTATGTTTTTATCGGGACTTTCGGAAAATGATATGACATTAGGTACTCCATTGGCTTTTTATGTTGCCAATAAAGATGTTGCCGACAATACCTATGAAGATTTAAAAGATATATATCGTCCATCGCATGCTGATTTTACCTATGAGAAAAAATATGGTATAAGAGATTATAGAGGAGGTGGAAGAGCTTCGGCAAGGGAAACTGTTGCAAGAGTTGTTGCTGGAGCGGTAGCTATGATGTATTTAGTGAAAAATGGAATACATATAAGAACTTATACTTCGCAAGTTGGACCATACAAATATAACGAAGATTCTTACCTGCCAGATTTTAAAAAAGTTGATAAAAGTCCATTGTTTTGCCCTGATATTGAATTAAGTGAAAGAATGATAAACTATCTTAATCGTATGAAAAGAGAGAAAGATACCACAGGAGGAGTTGTTGCATGTGTTATCACAGGAGTGCAGGCAGGACTTGGTGAACCTGTATTTGACAAATTACAGGCTGAACTTGCAAAATCTATGATGAGTATTCCATCCGCAAAAGGTTTTGAATATGGCATGGGCTTTAAATCCGCATCAATGAAAGGTTCTGAACACAATGATCCCTTTGTGACAGATATCGATAATAAAAATAATACTGTTAAATATACAACATCAACTAATAATGCGGGGGGTATTCTTGGTGGCATCTCAAATGGACAGGATATTTTTTTTAAAGTGGCATTTAAACCGCCTTCTTCTATCGGAATACCTCAACAAACTATTGATAACAAAGGAAATCCTAAATCAATTGAAATAAAAGGAAAATTCGATGTTTGTGTAATACCAAGAGTATTACCTGTTGTTGAAGCTATGGCTGCTATTGTAATTGTTGATCATTTGCTAAGATTTAATTCTTTGCATACTGTTTCAAATAAAAATAAATAATATTGAAATTGTCAATTAAATGAATAAATAATAAGACAAAATGTTTTTTTTGAATTTTAGCCTCCTTAATGCTATTATTTTGTTTATTAATCATGGCTCTATTCAATAAAAATGTTGCAATAAAAACAGTTAAAATCATAATTAACAAATTTTTAATATATTATTATATTTAACTATTATAACACAAATGCCATAATGTGTTTTTAAATCCGCCTTGGA